>NZ_CAXYJV010000049.1:0-113837 GCF_964277875.1 uncultured Comamonas sp. | reverse complement strand
ATCATTGGCCGGATTGCTCCGGTATGTTCAACCGTCCAAACTGTCAACCTAATTTAGGACGGGTCAGCGTTTCAGGGGCACCTGGGCGGGCACCGGGCCGGCCAATAGCCTGCGGCGCAGGCGGCTGGCGCTGCCGCCCGATAATGTGGGGCTTGCCCCCACTAGAGCCAGAGACCTGCCCATGCTTGCCCGCCACCACGATCCGATTGTTGCCATTGCCACTGCCCCCGGGCGCGGAGCAGTGGGCATTGTGCGGGTGTCGGGCAAGGCGATTGCGCCGCTGGTCGAGCGACTCTGCGGCAAGGCCCTGAAGCCGCGCGAGGCCAGCTACCTGCCGTTCAAGGCGGCCGACGGCCAGGCCATTGACCAGGGACTGGCCTTGTACTTCCCTGCGCCGCACAGCTATACCGGTGAGGACGTGCTGGAGCTGCAGGCCCACGGCGGCCCCGTGGTGCTGCAGCTGCTGCTGGCCCGCTGCCTGGAGGCCGCACAGGCAGAGGCCGACAGCGGCAAGCCGCTGCTGCCCGGCCTGCGCCTGGCCGAGCCAGGGGAGTTCACCGAGCGCGCATTTCTGAACGACAAGATCGACCTGGCCCAGGCCGAGGCGATTGCCGATCTGATCGATGCCAGCACCGAGGCGGCAGCACGCAGCGCCAGCCGCTCCTTGACCGGCGCCTTCTCGCAAGAGGTGCACCGCCTGCGCGATGCGCTGGTGCACCTGCGCATGCTGGTCGAGGCCACCTTGGATTTCCCCGAAGAGGAAATCGACTTTCTGCAAAAGGCCGATGCCTATGGCCAGCTGGACCAGCTGCGCGCCACCGTGCAGGCCGTCATGCAGCGCACCCGCCAGGGCGCCTTGCTGCGCGAGGGCATCAAGGTGGTGATCGCCGGGCAGCCCAATGCCGGCAAAAGCTCGCTGCTCAACGCGCTGGCCGGCGCAGAGCTGGCCATCGTCACGCCGATAGCCGGCACCACGCGTGACAAGGTCGCGCAGACCATCCAGATCGAAGGCGTGCCCCTGCATGTGATCGACACGGCCGGCCTGCGCGAGAGCAGCGACGAGGTCGAGCGCATCGGCATTGCCCGCGCCTGGGAAGAAATCGCCGCCGCTGATGCCGTGCTGTTCCTGCACGACCTGACCCGCATGGCCGCGCCCGACTACGCCGAGGCCGATCGCCAGATCGCCGCCACCTTGCAGCAGCAACTGCCCGCCACCGTGCCGGTGCTGCAGGTCTGGAACAAGGCCGATGCCATGACCGCCGACGAGGCCCGCCGCCAAAGCGCCGAGGCCGCCGCGCAGTTTGGCGCTGCTGCTGCCGCTGCCCCGGCGGGCGGCCAGGCCCCGCTGGTGCTGTCGGCCAAAACCGGCGATGGCCTGGACACCCTGCGCCAACAACTGCTGGCCATGGCTGGCTGGCAGCCCGCCGCCGAAGGCACCTACATCGCCCGCGCCCGCCATGTGCAGGCGCTGCAACAGGTCGAAGAGCACCTGGACATCGCCCATGCCCAGCTGCATGTGGACAGCCCAGCGCTCGACCTGCTGGCCGAAGAGCTGCGCCTGGCCCAGCAATCGTTGAATGCGATCACTGGCGAATTCACATCGGATGATTTGCTGGGGGTGATCTTTTCGAGTTTTTGTATTGGGAAGTGATGCGGGTCTCTTCTTCCTCCTGAAGTAGAGGTCGATAGAAAAGCGCCGCGCGTCGCAAAGCAGATGCTGTAATCTTGCGGTTGCCCAAGCTGCCACTAACCTTGCTTAGCGCGTATGGAGGAGGCAGGGGTGCACAGGAGGATGGATGACCCAACCAGATTTCAGCGAGCAATTGGACAGTCTTATCGCTACTTGGGAAAACGAAGTGGCAGAGTTCAAACAGGCTGGCAGCGATTTCAGCACGGACGATATCGGCAAATACTTCTCTGCGCTCGCTAATGAAGCCAATCTGCGTGGCGTAGAGCTTGGGTGGTTGGTATTTGGGGTGAGCAATAAAACCCGTTGCGTGGTGGGCACTGATTACCGGCCACAACAGGAACGCCTGCAGTCGCTCAAGATGCAGATCGCTGAGAATTCTGAGCCCCGTGTGACCTTCCGCGAAATTCACGAGTGGCAGCACGCCGATGGCCGCGTGCTGATGTTTGAGATTCCCGCCGCGCCACAAGGTATTCCTATTTCCTGGAAAGGCCACTACTACGCGCGCGCTGGCGAAAGCCTGACATCTCTAGGCTTGGATAAGCTCGATGACATTCGCCGTCAAACACTCGCGCAGGATTGGACGGCCCAAGTCGTACCAGGCGCCACACTTGATGATTTGGATGAAGCCGCTGTTGAGAAAGCGCGTGATTCTTTTGCTCAGAAATATGCCAACCGGTTCCAACCTGGCGAGGTACAGGGTTGGCCGTTGACGACATTTCTTGACCGAGCGCGTGTTACGCATGATGGCCAACTGACGCGCGCTGCTTTACTTCTACTTGGCAAAGCGGAATCAAGCTATCACCTATCCCCGCATCCTGCCCAGTTGACGTGGAAGTTGGAAGGGGTAGAGCGGGCCTATGAACATTTTGGGCCACCATTTCTGTTGAATACGACGCAGCTCTATCAGCGGATTCGGAACATCCAGCTCCGCCTGTTGCCTCTTGACGAGCTGCTGCCCATCGAGGTTTCCAAATACGATCAGAAGATCGTGCTGGAAGCCCTGCACAACTGCATTGCCCACCAAGACTACAGCCGCAACGGAAGGGTCGTGGTCAAGGAGCTGCCTGACAGGTTGGTGTTCGAGAACGAAGGCGGATTCTACGAAGGACAACCAGACGATTACATTCAGGGCGACAAGACACCGCGACGCTACCGAAATCCAGCCTTGGCTTTGGCGATGGTAGAGCTGAACATGATCGACACCATGGGCTACGGCATCCATTCGATCTATACGGGACAAGCACGACGTTATTTCCCATTGCCTGATTACGACTTGAGAGAGCCCGGGGTCGTTGGGTTGACCATTTACGGTGGCGTGGTAGATCCGGCCTATAGCCGTTTGCTGATTCAGAACACCCAGCTTCCATTGGCAGATGTGTTGGCTCTGGACCGGGTGCAAAAGCGCTTGCCTATCCCCGATGACGCCGCCGCACGCTTGCGGCGTAGCAAGTTGATTGAGGGGCGTAAACCTCATTTCCATGTATCAGCAGCGGTGGCAGAAGCAACAGCCAACAAAGTCGACTACATCCGTACCCGTGCGCAAGACGATGCGTTTTACCTCAAATTGCTGACGGACTATCTGGAGAAATTTGAGCGGGCCAACCGAGCGGAGATCAATGAATTACTGATGGGCAAGCTGAGCGATGCACTGGATGCCAAACAGAAGTACAACAAGATCAGTGGGCTGCTAACACGATTGCGCCGCCATGGCGTGATCCTCAATACGGGCTCTGACACTGCTCCCTGCTGGCAGCTGACAGAGAGAGTTGCAAAGAGAAATTAGAGGTTTGCAGAGAGAAATTAATTAAATTCTTTATCAATCAATAGGTTATTGAATTACATTGGTGCGCTTTTGCAGAGAGCTAGCGTGAAGCTGCAGGTGAATTGAAAATTCGCCAGGCATTTCTCAAACAGAGTTGCTTTGCATGAGCGCAGCAGCATCCCCCCGAGGTAACACCAGCACCGCCTCCAACCCGCCTCCATCCGCCGCGCGCAACAACAGCTCGCCACCATGGGCCTGCGCCACTGTCTGCGCAATCGACAGGCCAAGCCCGACCCCGCCGGAATCGGCATTGCGGGAGTGTTCCATGCGGTAGAAGGGCTCCAGCACCCTGGCCATCTGCGCGGCGGGGATGCCCGGGCCGTGGTCGCGCACGTGGATGCGCAGTTGTTGTCCATCGTCGTCGATGTGCAACTGCGCATCGCCGGCATAGCGCAGTGCGTTTTCCACCAGATTCTGCAGGCCCCGGCGCAGGCTTTGGGCGTAGCCGGTGTAGGGTTGCAGCGCCTGCCCACTGACGGGGACCGGCAGGCCGCAGGACTCGTGCATGTCTTGTGCCACGCCATGCACCAGCGCGTTGATGTCCATGGTCTGGCGCGGGCCGCTGGCGTGGGCGCCGGTGAGCATGTCCAGGGTGGAGGCGGCCATGTGCTCCATCTCTTCCAGGTCCTTGCGGAACTTGGCGCGCAGCGCGTCGGGTTGGAGCATTTCAGCGCGCAGGCGCAGCCGGGTGATGGGCGAGCGCAGGTCATGCGATACGGCGGCCAGGAAGCGGGTGCGCTCGGCCAGGCCTTCGTTGATTTTTTGCTGCATGGCGTTGAAGGCCTGGGCTGCCTGCTGCACTTCGCGCGGGCCCCGCGCATCCATCGGCGGGCTTTGCAGGTTACGGCCCAGCGCCTCGGCGGCGGCGGCCAGGCGCTGCAGGGGGCGCATGGCCAGGCGCACTGCCACCAGGGCCACGGCCACAATCACCAGGCTGCGCAGCAGGTAGACGCGCAGCACATAGTCGGCCAGCGCCTGCAAGGGCTGCACCGGCTGGCCGATTTCCCCTTCCTGCGCATCGATCTGCAGCCAGGGGCCGTCCTGCAGTTGCAGCAGCAGGCGTACATGGGCTTCGGGTTTATCGGCCAGCAGTACGGGGCTGCGGTGGCCGTCGGTGCTGCGCTCGCCCAGCAGCGCCAACTGCTGCAATTGCAGCGGCACGGGCTGGCCCAGGCGCTCGCGCACCACCTGGGCCATCAAGGTCTGGGCTTCGGGGTAGGGGGATGTCTGCGTGCCATCGGGTGCATCGACCAGATGCAACTGGTAGCGGCTGCCTTGCCACTGCGCCAGCAGCGCGGCACGTTGCTCGGGCGGGCTGGCTTGCAGCAAGGCCAAGGTATCGGCGCTGCGTGCCGCCACCAGGCGCAAGGGCACATCCAGCAGCTGGCTGCGGCGCATTTCCCACCAGATGGTGCCGGTCATCGCCTGGGCGGCCAGCATGCCGATGACCAGGATGGCGGCAATGCGGCCAGACAATGTTTGTGGCCACAGCCGCGCCAACCACGACAACCAACTGGGAAGCCAGCGGCCGGTGCAATGCGTGGCGGGGGTGTCGGGGGCGGTGCTCACGCCAGCGTCTCGACCTCGCAGGCCAGCACATAGCCGGCATTGCGCACGGTGCGCAGCAGCTGGGCCTGGCGCGGCTGGGGCTCCAGGTGCTGGCGCAGGCGGCTGATGCAGACATCGACGGCGCGGTCCAGCGCCTGGCGCTCGCGGCCAAAGGTGTATTCGGCCAGGTAGTCGCGGCTCAGGGTGCGCTGCGGGTTTTGCGCCAGCGCGCAGAGCACGCGGTAGTCCGATTGGGCCAGGCTGATCAGCAGGCCCTTGGGGTCATGCAGGCTGCGGCTTTGCATGTTCAAGGTCCAGCCGGCAAAGCGCAGGGTGGCCAGGTGCTCGGGCTCGTGCATTGATGCCGGCACCTGGCGCGTGCGCCGCAGCACGCCGGTGATGCGGGCCAGCAGCTCGCGCGGGTCAAAGGGCTTGGGCAGGTAGTCGTCGGCCCCCATCTCCAGCCCCAGGATGCGGTCCATCAGCGCGCCGCGTGCCGTCAGCATCACCACGGCGATGGGGGTGCGCTCGCGCAGGCTGCGGCACAGCGCCAGGCCATCGACGCCGGGCAGCATCAGGTCCAGCACCACCAGGTCGGCGCTGTGGCGGGCCAGCCAGTCCCACATGCCCTGGCCATCGGGCACGGCAGCCGCCTGCATGCCCTGGGCACGCAGGTAGTCGCAGAGCAGCTCGCGGATCTCGGGGTCGTCATCGACCACCAGGATGCGGGCCTTGCCGGGCAGGCTGGCGGGGGGCGAGGTCACGGTTTTCTCCGGATAAGTAATGGATTGTGTTGGAGGGCGGGGCGAAAACATGGCATTGCAAATCAGGCGGGCGGTGGCGGCTGGGCCGCTGCGGCGCTGATTAGAGTGGCGGCTCACTGATCAATAAGAACGATTTTCATTCTAGTTTGTTGTGACCATGACCGCATCGAAGCTCTCCCCGGCACTGCAAGCTGCAGGCGCATCCCTGGTCCGCATGTCGGACCTTTTTCGTACTGCCGCACAAGCGGGCATGCGCTTGCGCGCTCTGGGTGTGGCGCTGGGGCTGGGCCTGGCCACGGGTCTGACCATGGCAGCTCCGGCGCAAGCTGCAGCGGATGCCACGGCCGCGCAGGGCAGCACGGTGGTGGATATCGTCGGCCGCACCGTGCAGATCCCCGCCAAGGTGGACCATATTCTGCTGGGCGAGGGCCGCTTTCTGTATGCACTGGCACTGATGGAGGGCGCTGAGCCCTTGAAGCGCATTGTGGGCTGGCAAGGCGAGCTGGCCTTTGCCGATCCCAATGGCTGGGCGGCCTACCAGCAGCGCTTTCCGCAGATCACCCAGATTCCGCTGATTGGCCGCAGCTCGGAAGACAGCGTCAGCTACGAAAAATCGGTGTCGACCCAGCCCGATATCGCCATCTTCGGCCTGGGTGGTCATGGCCCGGGCCGCCAAAGCAGCCTGGTGCAGGCACTGGAGAAGTCGGGCGTGCCCGTGGTTTTCATCGACTTTCGCGCCCAGCCGGTGCGCAACACCGCCAAGAGTATCCGCATCCTGGGCCAGGCGGTGCACCGCGAGGCGCAGGCCAATGCCTATGCCGATTTCTACGAGGCGCATCTGCTGCGGGTGCAGTCCCGGGTCAAGGACATCCCTGCGCAGCAGCGCCCGCTGGTGTTTGCCGAGCTGCTGGCCGGTGTCTGGGATGGCTGCTGCCACACGGCGGGCAAGGGCAACGTCGGGGAGTTCATTGACGCCGCTGGCGGCATCAACATCGCGGCAGGCAAGATCCCCGGCGCGATCGGCGACCTGAACCAGGAAGCACTGATCGCCCAGGACCCGGCCATCTACATCGCCACCGGCAGCCGGCCCCAAGGCAGCCGCCCCATGGTGCGGGCGGGCGAAGGGGTGAGCGCCGCGCAACTGGGCAGCAGCCTGCGCGAGCTGACCCAGCGCCCGGGTTTTGAGACGCTGAGCGCCGTGCGCTCGGGCCGCGCCCATGGCCTGTGGCACAACTTCTACGATGCGCCCACCAATATTTTGGCGATCGAGGCCATGGCCAAGTGGTTCTACCCCGAGCGCTTTGCCGATGTGGACCCGCAGGCGACGATGGCCGAGATCAACCGGCGCTTCTTGCAGGCGCTGCCGATGCAAGGCGCGTACTGGGGCGATATCGCCCCCTTGAAGGCCAAGCCATGAGCGTGTCCCTGCCGCCGCTGGCAGCCACTTCGGCTGCGCTGGGCGTAGATGCAGGGCATGCTGGCCAGCACGCCAAGGCCTACCGTCGTTTGACGGGCTGGCGCCTGCTGGTGCTGGCGCTGCTGGCTGGTGCCATTGTCGCGGCCCTGCTGTTTGACTTCACCACCGGCCCATCGGGCCTGGCGCTGCCGCAGCTGCTGCAGACCCTGTACACGCCCGATGCCGCGCCGCCGGCGCTGCGGGTGATTGTCTGGGATATCCGCCTGCCCTATGCCTTGATGGCGGTGGCCGTCGGCCTGGCGCTGGGCCTGGCGGGTGCCGAGATGCAGACCGTGCTGGCCAACCCGCTGGCCAGCCCTTTTACCTTGGGGCTGTCGTCGGCCGCCGCCTTTGGCGCAGCGCTGGCGATTGTGCTGGACTGGAGCCTGCCGGGCGTGCCTGCATCCTGGGCGGTGCCGGCCAATGCCTTTGTGTTTGCGATGGCCTCGGCCTTGCTGCTCGATCTGGTGGCCCGCTGGGGTGGCATGAGCGCCACCGGCGTGGTGCTGTTTGGCATTGCGCTGGTGTTCAGCTTCAATGCGCTGGTGTCCTTGCTGCAGTTTGTGGCCACGGCCGAGGCCTTGCAGGGTCTGGTGTTCTGGACCATGGGCAGCCTCTCGCGGGCGACCTGGCCCAAGCTGGGTGCGCTGGCATTGGCCTTGGCGGTGGTGCTGCCGCTGTCCATGCGCAATGCCTGGCGGCTGACGGCGCTGCGCCTGGGGGAGGACCGCGCGGCCAGCTTTGGTGTGGATGTGCGGCGTCTGCGCCTGGGTGCGCTGCTGCGCATCAGCGTGCTGGCGGCCCTGTCGGTGGCCTTTGTCGGCAGCATCGGCTTTATTGGCTTGGTGGCACCGCATATTGCGCGCCGGCTGGTGGGCGATGACCACCGCTTTTACCTGCCGGCCTCGGCCTTGACTGGCGCGCTGGTGCTGTCGCTGGCCTCGGTGGCATCCAAGGCGCTGGTGCCGGGCGTCATCGTGCCGGTGGGCATTGTCACCTCGCTGGTAGGCATTCCCTTCTTTCTGGCCATCGTGCTGCGCACCCGGGGGCGGGCATGAGCGGCGGCGGTTTGCAGATCAGCGGACTGCATGTGGCCTATGGCCGGCGCGTGGTCATTCCTTCGTTGTCGGTGGCCGATCTGCAGCCGGGCACGGTCACCGTGGTGCTGGGCCCCAATGGCAGTGGCAAATCGACTTTTTTGCGGGCGCTGGCGGGGCTGACCCGTGCCAGCGGCCAGGTGCGCTTGCAAGGGCAGCCGCTGGACCAGGCCAGCCTGGCCGAGCGCGCCCGGCGCGTGGTCTACCAGCCCCAGGCCTTGCCGGCGGCGGTGCATTTGCGCGTGATCGAATCGCTGATGGCGGCGCGCAAGGCCTCGCCCCACAGCCTGCATGCAGGTGCCGAGCCAGCCCAGGATGCGGTCGTGCAATGCGCTGCTGTGCTGCAGCAACTGGGCATTGACCACCTGGCGATGCGCCACCTCGATGAGCTATCGGGCGGCCAGGCGCAGTTGGCCGGCCTGGCACAGGCGCTGGTCCGCCAGCCCCAGGTGCTGATGCTCGATGAGCCGCTGTCGGCGCTGGACCTGAACCACCAGTTCCATGTGATGGCGCTGGTGGGCGAGCAGACCCGGCGCAGCGGCATGGTCACCCTGGTGGTGCTGCATGACCTGGGCCTGGCGCTGCGCCATGCCGACCGCGTGCTGGTGCTGCAGAACGGCGAGCTGCAGGCCGATGGCCTGCCCAGCGATGCGATCAACCCCGAGCTGCTGGCCCGTGTCTATGGCGTGCAGGCCCGTGTCGAGCCGTGCTCGCGCGGCATTCCGCAGGTGATGGTGGACGGCCTGCTGGCCTGAACGGCTAGGCATGCACCGCCTCAGCGCCGATTTCCTCTTTCTCAACGACCCAAGCGACCAACCATGAAGATCTCTCTGCACCACCTCGCCCTTTGCGCCGCCACCCTGGGCGCCAGCAGCGCCGCCTTAGCGCAGCCCGCTGCGCCCGCATCGGCGCCAGCCCCGGTCTGTGAAGCCCATGTACAAGGCCAGCCCGGCAAAAAGTTTGACCTGACCGAGCTGCGCGTGAGCAAGCGCTGCGCGCAGTTCACCGTGCACCTGCTGCACACCGGCAAAAAGCCTTGGCAGGAAGCGGGCCACAACTGGGTGCTGACGCGCAGCCAGGACACCGAGGCGGTGATCCGCGAGGGCCAGCGCTCCGGCCCCGAGCGCGCCTGGCTCAGCCGTGGCGATGCCCGCGTGCTGGCTGCCACCCAGATGCTGTCGGGTGGCGAGCATGCCTCGGTGAGTTTCCCGGTCGAGCGCCTGAGCCAGGGCGAGGACTACACCTATTTCTGCTCCTTCCCCACCCATGCGGAGCCTATGCGCGGCAAGCTGGTCGTTGTCGACTGAGAGCCGCTAACACAACCCTTGATACGTCGTTGCCTCGCCGGCCGCGCCCTGCCTTGTCGTACTACTGTACTGCCTGCGGCTTGGCGCCTAGTCGGGGGCGCCCAGCCTCAACCGCAAACCTTCGGTTTGCTGGGTCGTGTTACCGGCTCTGAACCGCTGAAACAGCGGCCCGGCCTCAGCTGGGCATGCGGTAGGCCAGCACCTTGAGCGCCCGGTCGGGCGAGACATCGGCAAAGATCGCAGGGTTGGCCACCTGCTCGATGAACTCCAGCGCCGGCGCCAGCTCGGCCATTTGGTCCTGCAAGAAGGCCAGCGGCAGCTCGGGGGCGTTCAGGCACAGCAGCGCAAAGCCGCCCGGTGCCAGCAGGTCGGGCAGGCGCTTGATCAGGCGCGCGTAGTCCTTGGTGGCGACAAAGCTGCCCTTTTGGTAGCTGGGCGGGTCCATGATCACCAGCTGGTAAGGCCCGGTGCGGGTGATCTTGCCCCAGCTGCTGAAAATGTCATGGCCCCAGAACTGGCCGCCGGCCAGCTGGTTGAGGCGGTGGTTCTGCTGGCCGCTGGCCAGCGCAGCCTTGCTCATGTCGATATTGACCACCTGGCCGGCGCCCGCCTGCAGTGCTGCGACCGAGAACGCGCAGGTATAGGCAAACAGGTTGAGCACCTTGCAGCGCTCGGGATCGGGCTGGCGCGCTATGAACTGGCGCACCCAGCGCCTACCCTCGGCCATGTCCAGAAACAGGCCGTGGTTCTGTCCGCGCAGCACATGCACCTGGTAGCGGGCATCGTCCTCCTGCACGGTATGGGGCTCGGGCAGGCTGCCCTGGACCAGGCGGGTCTCGGCCGCGCCCAGCGCCCGGCATTGGTAGACCCAGGTGAGCGGCTCACCTGGGTAGAGCTGCTGCCAGCGCTGCTGCAGCGCCTCGCCCACGCTGTGCAGCGCCTCGTCGGCCAGCGGCGCAAAGCTGGTCAGCACCACGGCCGGCGGGTACAGGTCCAGCGACAGGTGTTCGCAGCCCGGAAACAGGCCGCCTCGGCCATGGAACAGGCGTTGCGCCTGCTGGCTCGCGGGCATGGTGGCGATGGCCTCAAGTAATGCTTGCATGGATTCAAATGTCGGGAAGAGAAACGGGGGTGCAGTGCTGGACCAGAAATGTGGGCTGCGGGATACTTCTTACAAATATTCCCCGGCCCGCCCTCCAATTGTGCGGCTGCTCGGTTAGATTTCTTGGGTTATGAGTTTCGACAGATCACTGGTGGATCACCGCCAGGATTGAGGAGGAGGTTTTCATGTTCAGTAGCGCCAATGACATCAAGCCCCTGGTGACCGCCATCAACAACTGCCAGGACGAGGAAAGCATGATCAACCCGCTGACGGCAGCGCAGTGGGAGATCCTGGCCCCATATCTGACGCAGACCCAGCTGGCGGCATCCCAGGTGTTGTTCCAGCAAGGCACGCAGGAGCGCACCTTGTTCTTCGTCGAAAGCGGCAGCCTGAGCGTGCATTTCGAGGACGAAAAGCAGCGCATTCGCCTGGCCATCGTCGGCGCGGGCTCCATTGTCGGGGAAGGCGCGTTCTTCTCGCACCAGCCGCGCAATGCCACCGTGCAGGCGGTGGCCGGTTGCCGCCTCTGGGGGCTGTCCAGCATCCGCTTTACCGAGCTGTGCAACCGCCAGCCCACCGTGGCCGTCGCGCTGGCGATGGCCGCCGGATCGGTGCTGGCCAAGCGCCTGGGCAACCGCAAACGCCGCGTTGCCGCAACATAAAAGCTTGGCATGTGTCAAATGGCACGCGCTTTTCTGACAAGTGTATGCAATACTCCATCCCTACAATTACAAATGCCTGTTGCATGGTGAAACGGGTGACCGTTTTGCATTCTGATCAGGGTAGGGAGTGGCATGTCTATATTTGCCAAATGGTTCAGTCGACCAGAAAAAAAACCGGCCGTGGCTGCCTTTGGGCCGCAAACAATGTTCGCCGAGCCGTTGGGCCACAGCCAGCACGATATGCTGGCCGCCCAGAGCCCGTTGGTGGGCGCCAAGTCGATGGCTGCGGCGTCCCCGCACGACAGCGCCGCGCCGCGGCCCGGTGAGCGTTCGGCCCGGCGGGAAATGGTGTATTCGGCGGTGCGCGAGTCCATGGTGCGCTCGGGCATTCTGTCGGCAGCTTACAAATTCAAGGTGCTGGCGCTGGACAAGCGCGCGACGCAGTTCATTGTGATGGTGGACCTGGCGCAGCAGCACTGCGCCTCGCCGGACAAGCTCACCCAGATCGAAGCCTTGATCGCCTATTCGGCCAAGACCCGTTTCGAGATCGTCATCACCTCGGTGTACTGGCGCCTCAACGCCCAGCTCGGTGCCGTCAGCAGCAAGGCACCCCGTGTCGCCAGCGCTGGCGCCGCGCCGTCCCAGGCGCCGATGGCACCGGTGCCGCTGGGCATGGACCCGGTCGATGAGGCAGAGATTGCCGCCTTCAAGAAGGCCTTGCTCGACGCCGCGATGAACCCGGTGCCGGCGCTGGAGGGGGCACCGGCCAGCCAGCGCGCCGCGACCAGCACCGCGCCACGGCCGGCGCCGATTGTCCCGCCCGCACGCCGTGCCACTGACCCGACCCAGATCGCACGGGAGGCAGCACGCCGGGGCGGCGCGCCTGCGCCCACCGCCGACACCAGTTTTGGCGGCCTGAGCAATACCCAGTACGGCGATCTGCACTGAGCGTCCACGCCGCTGCAGCGCTGCAGCGGAGGCTCAGTGGCCCGCGAAATCCACCAAGGTGAACAGCGGCAGGCCTGCGTCGGTCAGCCGCTTGGAGCCGCCCAGCTCGGGCAGGTCGACAATGGCAGCGCCCTCCATCACCTGGGCGCCGAGTTTCTCCAGCAGGTTCTTGCCGGCCATCATCGTGCCGCCGGTGGCAATCAGGTCATCGACCAGCAGCACCTTGTCGCCGGGCTTGACTGCATCGGCATGCAGCTCCACCGTGGCGCTGCCGTACTCCAGCTCATAGGTCTCCTCCACCGTGGTGAAGGGCAGCTTGCCTTTTTTGCGGATCGGCACAAAGCCCACCTTGAGCTGGTAGGCAATGACGGCGCCGAGGATGAAGCCGCGCGCATCGAGCCCGGCCACCACATCGGGGCGCATGTCGCGCGACATGTAGCGGTGCACAAAGGCGTCGATCAGCACATGGAAGACCTGCGGGTTCTGCAGCAGCGGGGTGATGTCCCGGAACTGCACGCCCGGCGCTGGCCAATTGGGAACGGTGCGGATGTGGTGACGCAAAAAGGCGTTGACGTCGGGAGCGTGCATGGTGGGGCCGGAGAAGGGGGAGGACTCGCCATGGTAGTGCATGTGCGGTTGCTGCAGTCCAGCGGCGGTGCTTTGTTAAGCATGTTTGGCAATGACCTGCGTCCGCCGGGGCGCGGGCGCTCCGATAAAATCGGCCTCCATGAGCACCCTACAGCCCAAGCGCCCCCTCGAAGCGGCGCAGATTCTGCGCCTGGCGGCGTCCACCTTCGCGATCGAGGCCGAGGCCATTGCCGCGCTGACACAACGCCTGGACGGCAACTTTGTCCAGGTCGTGCAGCGCATGCTGGAGATTCCCGGGCGTGTGGTGGTCACCGGCATGGGCAAGAGCGGGCATGTCGGGCGCAAGATTGCCGCGACCTTGGCATCGACCGGTACGCCCGCATTCTTTGTGCACCCGGGCGAGGCCAGCCATGGCGACCTGGGCATGGTGACCGGCCAGGACCTGGTGCTGGCCATCTCCAACAGCGGTGAGAGTGGCGAGATTTCGGTGCTGCTGCCGGTGCTCAAGCGCCTGGGCGTGCCCATCGTGGCGATGACGGGCAATCTGCAGTCCTCGATGGCCCGCCACGCCGACTGGGTGCTCAACACCCAGGTGGACAAGGAAGCCTGCCCGCTGAACCTGGCCCCCACGGCCAGCACCACGGCGCAAATGGCGATGGGCGATGCGCTGGCCGTCGCGCTGCTGGATGCGCGCGGCTTCAAGGCCGAGGACTTTGCCCGCTCCCACCCCGGTGGCGCGCTGGGCCGCCGCCTGCTCACCCATGTGGCTGACGTGATGCGCAGCGGCGATGAACTGCCTACCGTATTGCCCAGCGCCAGTTTCAGCGATCTGATGCGCGAGATGAGCGCCAAGGGCATGGGCGCGGCTGCCATCGTCGATGCGAACGGGCTGCTGCAGGGCGTCTTCACCGATGGCGATCTGCGCCGCCGTATTGAGGCCGGTGCCGATTTGCGTGGCCTGACTGCGGCCGAGGTGATGCATGCGGCGCCGCGCCAGATATCGGCTGACGCGCTGGCGGCCGATGCCGCCGCGATGATGGAGGCCCACCGCATCACCAGCGTGCTGGTCACCGATGCGGCCCGGCGCCTGGTGGGCATCGTGCATGTGGGCGATCTGATGCGGGCCAAGGTGATCTGATGGCCAGCACCCTGACCTTGCCCCCCATCACCCCAGCCCAGCAGTGGCCCGCCGGGTTGCTGCTGCGTGCCCAGGGCATCAAGATCGTGTTTTTCGATGTGGATGGCGTGCTCACCGATGGCGGCCTGTACATCAGCGAGCAGGGTGAAACGCTCAAGCGCTTCCACACGCTCGACGGCCATGGCCTCAAGATGCTGCGCGAAGCCGGCATTGTGCCGGCGGTCATCACCGGGCGTGACTCGGCGCCGCTGCGCCACCGCCTGGCGGCATTGGGCATCGCGCATGTGCGCTATGGGACCGAGGACAAGCTGCCCGCTGCCCAGGCCATGCTGGAGGCGCTGGGCCTGGACTGGCACCAGGCCGCTGCCATTGGCGATGACTGGCCGGATCTGCCGGTATTGCGCCGCTGCCAGCTGGCCTGCGCCCCCGCCAATGCCCACCCCGAAGTGCTGGGCGTGGCACACTGGGTGACCACCCGCCACGGCGGCGCAGGCGCCGCGCGCGAGCTGTGCGATGCCGTGCTGGCCGCCAGCGGTGCCTATGTCAACCTGCTCGATCGGTACGGACAATGAAATCTCGTGTGCGACGCCTCATGGACCTGTCGTCCATCTACCTGCCGGTGATCCTGATGGGTCTGCTGGCGCTGGGCACCTGGTGGCTGGTGCGCAATGCCCCCAAGCCGCAGAGCGTGCGTGAGGCGGTGGTGCCCGGCCACGAGGTGGATTACTACATGAGCGATTTTTCGGTGCGCAACTTTGACGGCACCGGCGTGCTGACCAGCGAGATCCTGGGCAACAAGATGCGCCACTTCATCGACACCGACACGCTGGAGATCGATACGGCCACGATGCGCTCGTTGCGGCAGGATGGATCCACGACGGTGGCGACGGCCGACCGCGCGCTGTCCAATGCCGATGGCTCGGAAGTGCAGCTGTTCGGCAATGCCAAGGTGGTGCGCAGCAGCAACAAGCCGGGTGTGCCGCAGATGGAGTTCCGGGGCGAATTCCTGCACGCCTTTGTCAATGAAGAGCGTGTGAGCTCGAACAAGCCAGTCGAGATCATCCGGGGCAAGGACCGCTTCACGGCCGATTCCATGGTCTTCAACAACCTCACCCAGGTGGCCGAGCTCAAGGGCCGGGTCAAGGGTGTCCTGCAGCCCGCACGCTGAGCGCCCATGGCCACCCCCCTGAGCGACGCACCGCTGGTGCTGATCACCGGCGCCTCCAGCGGCATCGGCCAGGCGCTGGCCTGGCGCTACTACCAGGCCGGCTACCGGCTGGCGCTGGTGGCCCGCCGCAGCGCAGTGATGCAGGCATGGGCGCAGGCACAAGGCATGGACAGCAGCCGCTATGCCATCTATGGCGCCGACGTGGCCAGCCAGGACCAGATCATTGCCGCCTGCGCGCAATGCCTGCAGCAGCAGGGCCTGCCCGATGTGGTGGTGGCCAATGCCGGGGTGAGTTACGGCATCGACACGGCAGAGCGCGAGGACCTGGACGTCATGGCCCAGACCTATGCCACCAACGTGATCGGCATGGCCGCGACCTTCCACGCCTTTGTGCGGCCCATGCAGGCGCGCGGCAGTGGCAAATTGGTGGGTATTGCCAGTGTGGCCGGCATACGCGGCCTGCCCGGCCACGGCGCCTACTGCGCCAGCAAGGCGGCGGTCATCAGTTACTGCGAGAGCCTGCGGGTGGAGCTGCAGCGCAGCGGCGTGCAGGTGGTCACGATCAGCCCGGGCTTTGTGGCCACGCCGCTCACCAGCCATAACCGCTACGGCATGCCGTTCCTGATGCAACCCGAGGCCTTCGCCGACAAGGCCTTCGCGGTGATTGCCAAGGCGCGCAGCTATGCCGTCATCCCCTGGCAGATGGGCTGGGTGGCCAAGCTGTTGCGCTGCCTGCCCAATGCACTGTATGACCGCGCGCTGGCCAACCGCCCGCGCAAGCACCGCCACCGCGAACGGGTGCAAGAGCTGCCGCCAGGCCGGGACTGACGCAGGTCTGCGCCGGCCATGAAAAAAGCCCCTGTCGGGGCTTTGTCGTTGCTGGAGGCGCACCGCCAGGGTGTGCCTGCAGACATCAATAATCGTCGTTGTTGTCGTAGCCTTGGTTGCCGCCGCGGTTGCGCGAACCATTGCCGTAGGGGCTGCGGAAGCCGCCATCGCGGTCGCCGCCGCGATCACCGCCACCAAAGCCACGGTCATTGCCGCCACGGCCGCCATCGCGACCGCCACGGTCGCCATAACCACCGCCGCCGCCGCCGTAGCCGCCACGGTCACCGCCGCCGCCGTATCCACCGCCACCACCGCCGCCGTAGCCACCACCGCCGCCACCGAAGCCGCCGCGGTTACCGCCGCCACCGAAGCCACCACCGCGTGGGCCGCCAAAGCCACCACCGCCGCTGCGGGGAGGACGGGGCTCCATCGGACGCGCTTCGTTCACGACCAGATTGCGGCCGCCCAGAGGCTGACCGTTCAGACCGTTGACCGCTGCTTGGGCTTCGTCATCGCTGCCCATTTCTACAAAACCGAAACCCTTGGAGCGACCCGTGTCGCGTTCCATCATCACCTTGGCGCTGGTTACGCTGCCAAACTGACCAAAGGCCTGTTCCAGATCGTTGTCGCGAACCTGGTATGGCAAATTACCGACGTAAAGCTTGTTGCCCATTTGAGGGACTCCTGATAACTCTTAAATAATGCGATAGCGCCCTGTAGAACACCGGTCATTCATCGCAGTAGCCCGATGGAGGAATACTCCATCCTTTATTTTCTGGCATAAAAACCGACAATGGCATAGTTCCGCCCCTCAGTTGTGGCGCGGAAGCTGCAACCAGATGCAAAAAAGGCCTCAAAGAGGCCTTTTTTTCGGGAAAACCCGTCATCTAACCGTCAAAACCCGTAAGAGGTTTTGGAGGTGAGGTGTTTAGTAGCTGCCGCCACCGTAGCCACCACGGCCACCGCCGCCGAAGCCACCGCGATCGCCGCCGCCGAAGCCGCCACGGTCACCGCCGCCGAAGCCACCGCGGTCACCGCCGCCGAAGCCGCCACGGTTGCCACCACCGAAACCACCGCTGCGTGGAGGACGGGCTTCCATGGGACGGGCTTCGTTCACAACCAGGTTACGGCCGCCGTAGCCTTGGCCGTTCACGCCTTCGATAGCAGCTTGTGCTTCAGCGTCCGAACCCATTTCCACAAAGCCGAAGCCCTTGGAGCGGCCGGTGTCACGTTCCATCATGACCTTGGCGCTGGAGACGGTACCGAACTGGCTGAAAGTGCTTTCCAGATCGCTGTCACGGAAAGAGTAGGGCAGGTTGCCCACGTAAAGTTTGTTGCCCATTTGAGGACTCCGAAAAAAGTAAAAAAAGCGATGGAGCCTGATGCAATCAACAAACCTGTGACAACTTCCAAGACGGATCACCGCGCGCTGTAGTGTACCCGGGGGCACATTGAGCTTCACCATTATGGGTGAATCGCCTTACGCTGTGTTGACAGTTCCCGCAAGCGGGGCTTGGTATTTTCCCTGGCGGCAGTGGGTGTTGCGGCGCAGCATCGCTTTTGGGCGTATGATGCGCCGGTCTTTGGGGAGTAGCCTGCCGGGCGTGCAATGCGCCGCGGAGTGTGCGTCAACAAACTTGGGCCTTCGCGGCCTATGGCGTACACGGCACCTTGTGATGAGGATGCTGGGCGAGACCATTGACCACGTTGCGATCCAATGCCGGAGTCGCGATGCGGTCAATGCTGTCTTGCGATATCCGGCTGCAATAACGATCCCCACACCATGGAAGCCTTTCTCCTCTCGACCGCTGTCGTCGCCCTTGCCGAAATGGGCGACAAGACACAGCTGCTATCGCTCGTCCTCGCTGCCAAATACCGCAAACCCTGGCCCATTGTGCTGGGCATCTTTGTCTCGACCCTGGTCAACCATGCACTGGCCGGTGCCGTCGGTGCCTGGATCACCACGATGCTCGGCCCCGATGTGCTGCGCTGGATTCTGGGCGTGTCCTTCATCCTGATGGCCGGCTGGATGCTGATTCCCGACAAGATCCACGAGGACGAAGCCGGCAAGAGCAGCGGCCGCTGGGGCGTGTTCGGCACCACGGTGCTGCTGTTCTTCCTGGCCGAGATGGGCGACAAGACCCAGTTGGCCACCGTAGGGCTGGCCGCCAAGTACCCGGCTTCCTATTACTGGGTGGTCGCCGGCACCACGATCGGCATGATGCTGGCCAATGCGCCGGTGGTCTGGTTTGGCGACAAGATCACCAAGAAGCTGCCGATCCGCTGGATCCACCGTGTCTGTGCGGTGATCTTCCTGGTGCTGGGCGTGGCTGCGCTGTTCACGACGATGGACTGACAGCGCTGGCGGCGCCAGCAACACCGGCAACGCACAAACGCAAAGGGCTGGGGATCCTGCGATCTCCAGCCCTTTTTGGATGGGGCAGCGCCCCAAGCCTCAGCCTCAGTCCAAGGTCATCAGGCTCGCATTGCCGCCCGCTGCTGCGGTGTTGATGCTGATCGCATGCTCGGCCAGCAGGCGGAACAGCGGCACGCTGCCATCGGCGGCCTGGGCGGTGATCGGCACAATGGCGCCGGGGCGGCCCGCCAGGCTGCTGCCGCTGGGCAGCCAGCCGCTGGCGGCATCGGCGATCAGCGCATCGAAGGCTTCGGACTGCAGGAAGGCCTGCGCGCTGTGCGCAGACAGTTGCACCGAGGCACGCACCGATGCGGGCAGCTGTGCCAGCAGGTTGGCGTACTGGCTGTTGGCGGGCCACACGGCGGTGGAGCCAGCCGCTAGCACGGCGGCGAGCTGGGCCAGCAGCAGGCTTGTGGTGCTGGCCACGCAGCCCACGCGCTCGCGGCCGCTCAGCACATACAGGTTGCGCTCACCGGTCGGGCCGGGCAGCTCGGCCGCAAAGCCGTTGCCGGTATGGGCGGCATAGCGCTGGCACAGCGCTGCCAGCTCGCCCTGGCCTTGCTGGCTGGCCCAGCTTTGCAGCGCCTCCAGCGCAGCGGCCGGGGCGGCATCGGCCTGCTCCAGGCCATGGGCATGGCCGCGCTGGCCCGTCGCGGGCGCGGGCGCCTCATTGCCCGCCATGCGGGGCAGGTGGGCCAGCGCATCGACCGTGGCCGTGGCCGGCATGCGGCTGAGCAGGCGCAGCATGTACAGCGGGCCGCCGGCCTTGGGTCCCGTGCCTGACAGGCCTTCGCCGCCAAAGGGCTGCACACCGACGACGGCGCCGACGATGTTGCGGTTCACATAGATATTGCCGGCATGCGCAGCAGTGACCACCTGGCTGATGGTCTCGTCAATGCGGGTGTGCAGGCCCAGGGTGAGGGCGTAGCCGGTGGCATTGATGTCGGCCAGCAGCTGGGGCAGGTGCTCGCGGCGGTAGCGCAGCACATGCAGCACCGGGCCGAAGACTTCGCGCTTGAGCTCGGACAGCTGGCGGATGGCGATCACCGTCGGCGGCACAAAGGTGCCCTGCGCGCTGGCGCCGCCGTTTTGCCAGACCTGGTGGCCGGCGGCCTGCATGCGGGCAATGTGCTGGTCGATGACGCCCTTGGCTTCGGCGTCGATGACGGGGCCGACATCGGTCTTGAGCTGGCAGGGGTTGCCGACCTGGAGCTCCTGCATCGCGCCGCGCAGCATGTGCAGCAGGCGGTCGGCGGCCTCTTCCTGCACGCAAAGCACGCGCAGCGCCGAGCAGCGCTGGCCGGCCGAGTCAAAGGCCGAGGACAGCACATCGACCACCACCTGCTCGGCCAGCGCGGAGGAGTCCACGATCATCGCGTTCTGGCCGCCGGTCTCGGCCACCAGGGTCACGGGCTGGCCTTGGGCATCAAGGCGCTGGGCCAGGGTCTTTTGCAGAATGCGGGCCACTTCGGTCGAGCCGGTGAACATCACGGCCTGCACGCGGCTGTCGCCCACCAGGCGGGCACCCACCGTCTCGCCGGTGCCCGGCAGCAGCTGCAGCACATCGCGCGGCACGCCCGCCTGCCACAGCGCCTGCACGGCAGCGGCGGCGATCAGCGGGGTCTGCTCGGCCGGTTTGGCCAGCACGGTGTTGCCTGCGGCCAGCGCAGCAGCAATCTGGCCGCTGAAGATGGCCAGCGGGAAGTTCCAGGGGCTGATGCAGACCACCGGGCCCAGGGCCTGGTAATCCGCCTGGCCCCAGCTGCGCACCTGGGCGGCGTAGAAGCGCAGAAAGTCCACCGCCTCGCGCACTTCGGCAATCGCGTTGGAGCAGGTCTTGCCCGCCTCGCGCACCAGCACGCCCATCAAGGTGGGCATATGGGCTTCGAGCAGGTCACCGGCCTTGGCCAGGCAGTCGGCGCGCTGGGCAGCCGGGGTGGCCTGCCAGCGGGCGGCGGCGGCCTGGGCGGCGGCCAGCGCAAACTCCACCTGCTCGGCCGATGCCTGCGTGACCGTGCCGACCTGGTCGCTGTGGTCGGCCGGGTTCAGCACGGGCTCGCTCGGCAGGGTGGATGCGGGGGCGCCATCGGCCAGCAGGGGCTGGGCATGCCAGGCCATCTGTGCGCTGGCCTGCAGGTCGTGCTGCAGCGCGCGCAGGCGGTTGTCGTTGGACAGGTCCAGCCCGGCCGAATTGCTGCGGCTTGCGCCATACAGCGCGCGTGGCTGGGCAATGTGCGGGTTGGGCAGGCCCAACTGGCCTTCGCTCTGCGCCCATTGCTGGGCGGTGGTCACGGGGTTTTCCACCAGCTTGGCCAGGGGGATGTCCTGGTCGGCGATGCGGTTCACAAAGCTGGTGTTGGCGCCGTTCTCCAGCAGGCGGCGCACCAGGTAGGCCAGCAGGGTTTCATGCGTGCCCACGGGGGCATAGATGCGGCAGGGGCGGCCCAGGTTCTCGCTGGCCGTGCGGCCCACCACCTGTTCGTACAGCGGCTCGCCCATGCCGTGCAGGCACTGGAACTCGTACTGGCCGGGCTGGTAGCGGGCCGGGTCGGCCAGGTGGTAGATGGTGGCCAGCGTGTGGGCATTGTGCGTGGCGAACTGGGGGTAGACCGCATCGGGCGCGGCCAGCAGCTGGCGCGCGCAGGCCAGGTAGGACACATCGGTATAGGCCTTGCGGGTGTAGACCGGGTAGCCTTCGAGACCGTCGATCTGGGCGCGCTTGATCTCGCTGTCCCAGTAGGCGCCCTTGACCAGGCGCACCATCAGGCGGTGCTGGCTGCGGCGGGCCAGGTCGATGATGAAGTCCAGCACATAGGGGCAGCGCTTTTGGTAGGCCTGCACGACAAAGCCGATGCCGGCAAAACCGGCCAACTCGGGCGCAAAGCAGAGTTTTTCCAGCAGGTCCAGCGACAGCTCCAGGCGGTCGGCCTCTTCGGCGTCGATATTGAGGCCGATGTTGTAGCTTTTGGCCAGCACGGCCAGCTGCAGCACCACCGGGTAGAGCTCGGCCATCACGCGGTCATACTGGGCGCGGCTGTAGCGCGGGTGCAGGGCCGACAGCTTGATCGAGATGCCCGGGCCTTCGTAGACGCCCCGGCCATTGCTGGCCTTGCCGATCGCATGGATCGCGTTTTCGTAGTCGCGCAGGTAGCGCTTGGCGTCATCGCTGGTCATCGCCGCTTCGCCCAGCATGTCGTAGGAGTAGCGGAAGCCCTTGGCCTCCAGGCGCTCGGCATTCTTCAGCGCTTCGCCAATCGTCTCGCCGGTGACGAACTGCTCGCCCATCATGCGCATGGCCATGTCCACGCCCTTGCGGATCAGCGGCTCGCCGCCCCGGCCGATCAGGCGGGTGAGCGACTGGCCCAGCGAGCCTTCGCTGTGCGTGGCCACCAGCTTGCCGGTCAGCACCAGGCCCCAGGCGGCGGCATTGACGAACATCGACGGGCTCTTGCCCACGTGGGCCTTCCACTGGCCGTGGGCGATCTTGTCGCGGATCAGCACATCGCGCGTGGCCGTATCGGGGATACGCAGCAGCGCCTCGGCCAGGCACATCAGCGCAATGCCTTCTTGCGACGACAGTGCAAACTCCTGCAGCAGGCCTTGCACCAGGCCGGAGCGGCCGCTGTCGGCCTTGCGCTCGCGCAGCGTGCGGGCCAGCTGCAGCGCCAGCGCATCGCCGGCCTGGGCGATGGCGGCGGGTGGCGTGGCCTGGGGCAGCAGTGCTTGCAGCGCTTCGGTCTCGGGCTTGCGGTAGGCGGCGGTGATGGCCGCGCGCAGTGCCGAGGCGGGCTGCAAGGCCGACACCAGCTCATTAAAAACAGGAGCACTGGCGCCAGATGGGCTGCTGCCCGTGGCCGAAAATGGCGAGTTGGTGGAGGGCTGGTTGTCAACAACGGCGTTGGCAGTCATGGCGGGCTCGTGTTCAGAGTAGATAGTGAATGCCGCCAGTGTGATCGTTTGTGGTTTGAATTTCTCTCCATAATGTGGCCCATTCTTAGTGAAAAATTCTGCCCATGACCGCCATCATCGACCCGCCGGACGACCTCGATCGCATCGATCTGCGCATTCTGGCCGTGCTGCAGCGGGACGGCCGCATCTCCAACCTGAAGCTGGCCGAGGCGGTGTCGCTGTCGGCCACGGCTGTGCTGGCCCGGGTGCAGCGCCTGACCAAGGAAGGCTACATCACCGGCTACGAGGCGCGGCTGAACCCGCAAAAGCTGGGCGCGGCGATGCTGGTCTTCATCGAGGTGCTGCTGGACCGCACCACCCCGAATGTGTTTGACGAGTTCAAGGCGGCGGTGCAGGTGCGGCCCGAGATCATGGAATGCCACATGGTGGCCGGCGGCTTTGACTACCTGGTCAAGATCCGTGTGGCCGACATGAACCACTACCGCCACTTTGCCGGTGAGGTCTTGTGGCAGTTGCCCGGCGTGCGCGAGACCCGTACCTACGCGGTGATGGAGGAAGTCAAGAGCTCCAACCGGCTCTACCTGGGCGGCAGTTGACGCAGCCCATGCGCGGCCGATTTGCAGTACACTCAGATTTCACGGCGCCGATTTGCTTCAGCTTGCGGGCGCTTTATAAATCCAGCTAAAGACTCGGTAGGCGACTGCATTCCATCGACCCGGCCTCGTTTTTAGCGTTGCCGGGTTTTTTATGTCATTCGTTGCGACACCCCAATCAATGCATTTCCCGGAGGCGCTCCCTCTTCAAAGTGGCGCCTCCATCCGCGACTACCATCTGGCCTACGAGACCTACGGCCAGCTCAATGCCGACCGCTCCAACGCCATCCTGGTCTGCCATGCACTCAATGCCTCGCACCATGTGGCCGGCCACTATGAGGGCCAGGCCAAGAGCGAGGGCTGGTGGGACAACATGATCGGCCCGGGCAAGCCGGTCGATACCAACCATTTCTTTGTCATCGGCGTCAACAACCTGGGCTCCTGCTTTGGCTCGACCGGGCCCATGCACCTGAATCCGGACACCGGCGCGGTCTACGGCGCCGATTTCCCGGTCGTGACGGTGGAGGACTGGGTCAACGCCCAGGCGCTGCTGCTGGACCGGCTGGGCATCCGCCAGCTGGCCGCCGTGCTGGGTGGCAGCCTGGGCGGCATGCAGGCGCTGTCCTGGACCTTGCAGTACCCCGACCGCATGCGCCATGCGGTGGTGGTGGCCAGCGCCCCCTGTCTGTCGGCCGAGAACATTGCGTTCAACGAGGTGGCGCGCCGCGCCATCGTGACCGACCCGGACTTCCATGGCGGCCACTTCTACAGAGAAGGCGTGGTTCCCAAGCGCGGCCTGCGCATTGCGCGCATGATCGGCCACATCACCTACCTGAGCGACGATGTGATGAACCAGAAGTTCGGCCGCCAGCTGCGCGAAGGCCTGGACTTGAAATACAGCACCCAGGATGTGGAGTTCCAGATCGAGAGCTATCTGCGCTACCAGGGCGACAAGTTCAGCGACTACTTCGATGCCAATACCTATTTGCTGATCACCCGCGCGCTCGACTACTTCGACCCGGCCAAGCCGTTTGGCGGCGACCTGACCCAGGCGCTGGCCGGCGCCAAGGCGCGATTCATGCTGGTGAGCTTCAGCACCGATTGGCGCTTCTCGCCAGCGCGCAGCCGCGAGATCGTCAAGGCCTTGCTCGACAACCGCCGCACCGTCAGCTACGCCGAGATCGACGCGCCCCATGGCCACGATGCCTTCTTGCTCGACGATGCCCGCTACATGGGCGTGATGCGCTCCTATTTTGAAAACATGGCCCGCGAACTGAGCGCCGGCCTGCCCAGCAGCCAGGAGGCCGCATGACCGAGTCTTCTTCCACCTTCCAGGCGATCGCCAACCTGGTACCCAAGGGCGCCCGCGTGCTGGACCTGGGCTGCGGCGATGGCAGCCTGCTGGCCTACCTGCAGCGCGAGCGCGAATGCAGCGGCTATGGCATCGAGTTTGACGACGCCAATGTGCTGGCCTGCGTGCGCCGGGGCGTGAACGTGCTGCAGCTGAACCTGGAAGACGGCCTGGCCATCTTCGAGGACAACAGCTTTGATGTGGTGCTGCAGATCGACACCTTGCAGCATCTGCGCAATGCCGAGGTGATGCTGCGCGAGACTGCGCGCATCGGCAAGCAAGGCGTGGTCGCCTTCCCCAACTTTGCGCACTGGCCCAACCGCCTGTCGATCCTGCAAGGCCGCATGCCGGTGACCAAGCGCCTGCCCTACCAGTGGTACGACACGCCCAACATCCGCGTCGGCACCTTCAAGGATTTCGAGGTGCTGGCGCTCAAGAACAAGCTGCACATTCTGGACAGCTTTGGCCTGCAGAACGGCGAGGTGCGGCGCTGGCTGCCCAATGCCCGTGCCGGCACGGCGGTGTTCCACTTCGAGCACGCCTGAGCCCACGGCGCGCCACGCGGCGGGCTCTGCGCTGTACAACGGCAGCAGGGCTTTGCCGCAGGCGATAGCCGGGTGGCGCCTGCGCTGGTACGCTTATGCCTGCGGCTGCCCTTTTCGTGGCAGCACCTCCAGGAGATTCGCCCATGAACGCCCGCCTCGACGCCGCCCAGCTGCAAGCCGATGCTGCCCTCAGCCATATCAGCCAGCAGTGGGACCGCGACATTCTTCGCCAGCTGACCGACTACATCGCCATCCCCGCCAAGTCGCCGGGCTTCGATGGCAACTGGGAGCAGCATGGTTTCATCGACACTGTGGTGCGCAATGCCGCCAGCTGGATCGAGGCGCAGAAGGTCGAAGGGCTGAAACTGGAAGTGGTGCGCGTGCCGGGCCGCACGCCGGTGCTGTTCTTCGAGGTGCCTGCGACCCAGGCCCAGAGCGAGCAGACCGTGCTGATGTACGGACACCTGGACAAGCAGCCCGAGTTCTCCGGCTGGCGCAATGACCTGGGCCCCTGGACCCCCAAATACGAAGACGGCAAGCTCTATGGCCGGGGCGGCGCCGACGACGGCTATGCCACCTACGCCAGCGTGGCCGCCATCCAGGAACTCAAGCGCCAGAATGTGCCGCATCCGCGCATCGTCGGCCTGATCGAGACCTGCGAGGAAAGCGGCTCGGGCGATCTGCCGGTCTACATCGACATGCTCAAGCCCCGCCTGGGCGATGTGGGCCTGGTGATCTGTCTGGACAGCGGCGCCGGCAACTACGACCAGCTGTGGCTGACCACCAGCCTGCGCGGCATGGTCGCGGGTACCCTGAAGGTCGAGATCCTCACCGAAGGCGTGCACTCGGGCGATGCCTCGGGCGTCGTGCCATCGTCCTTCCGCATCATGCGCCAGGTGCTCGACCGCCTGGAAGACAGCAAGACCGGCCGCCTGCTGCCCGAGAGCTTTCACTGCGCGGTGCCGGCAGAGCGCCTGGCCCAGGCGCAGGCCACGGCCGGCATTCTGGGCGACGAGCTGTACAAGCGCTTCCCCTGGGCGCATTTCGACTGCAATGGCTCCAGCCTGTTTGCGCTGCCCACCACCACCGACCCCACGCAGGCGCTGCTCAAGCGCACCTGGGAGCCGACCCTGTCCGTCACCGGTGCCGAGGGCCTGCCCGCGCTGCAGGATGCCGGCAATGTGCTGCGCCCCTACACCGCCTTCAAGCTGAGCCTGCGCCTGCCCCCGCTGGTCGATGCCACGCAGTGCATGCAGGAGCTCAAGACCCTGCTCGAAGACAACGCGCCCTACCAGGCCAAGGTCACCTGGGAAGGCGCCAGCGGCGCCAACGGCTGGAATGCCCCCAACACCAGCGACTGGTTCCTGAACGCGCTCAACCAATCGAGCCGCGCGCACTTTGGCGCGGACTGCGGCTTTATCGGCCAGGGCGGCTCGATCCCGCTGATGGGCATGCTCAGTGCCGGCTTCCCCAAGGCGCAGATGATGGTCTGCGGCGTGCTGGGCCCCAAGAGCAATGCGCACGGACCCAATGAGTTCCTGCATGTGCCGTATGCCAAGAAGCTCACCGCCGCCGTGGCCCAGGTGATTGCCAGCATGCCCACCACGGCAGCCACCGTATAACGGCCACCAGCCCGCCGGGCAGCTGCTGCGTGCACCCGGGCACGCAGCGGCTGCCTTTTCTTTTTGACGACCACAACCACGACAGCGCGCCCGCCATGACCGAGCCCACCGCCCCCACCATCTTGTTTGACGGCACTGAACCGCTGGGTGCCAGCGCCGACCTGCAGGACAATGGCAAGCCCTTTTTCTTCCAGCTGCCCAATGGCCAGAAGGCCTTTGTGATCCGCTGGCAGGGCCAGCTGCACGGCTGGATCAACGAGTGCCAGCACGCCAGCGTGCCCATGGACTTTGATGGCGACATTCTGGAGAGTGGCCGCCAGTTCATTCTGTGCCCCTACCATGGGGCCATCTACCAGCCCGATACCGGCAAATGCGTCGGCGGCCCCTGCCGGGGTGCCAGCCTCGATGCGGTGGCGGTGGAAGAGCGCGATGGCGCGGTGTGGCTGAAGCAGGGCTGAGCGCCTGCCAGGTCACCATGCCCCAGCGCGCGCCCCAGACATCGCTTTGGCGCGATACTGGCGGCCTTCAAAAATGAGCGGCCGCGCCTGCCGGACCGCTCGCGCAGCGCCCCCGCCATGAAATCCCCGATCCGAATCGTTGATGTTGACCGCCTGGAGACCTGGACCAAGTACAAGGCCGGCCTCTGCGACAGCTGCGCAGCCAACTGCTGCACGATGCCGCTGGAGGTGCAGCTGCCCGACCTGGTGCGCCTGGGGCTGGTCGATGCCTTCGAGGTCGACAACATCGCGCACAAGCTGATCGCCAAGCGCCTGCTCAAGGCCCGGCTGATCGACCATTACAACCCCAAGCACAATATCTTCACGATGGCGCGCCGCGCCAGTGGCGATTGCCAGTTTCTCGATCCGGTGGCGCGGCGCTGCACCGTTTATGAAAAGCGGCCAGAGACCTGCCGCCTGCATCCGAAAAAAGGGCCCAAACCGGGTTTTTGTGCATATGGGCACAAAGATTTGCAATAAATGCCGCGCCCCTGATGATCCAGCGCTGTGCGGAGCGGACTGTTGGCTCAGTGCCCGGCCTGGCTTATACAGAGGCTTAATACTCCTCTAGAATGGCTCGCGCACCTGCCGCAGGTGCTGCCCGGTCCCTGCAAACGCAAGGCTGGGGCACTACTGAGCCAACTAGCCGATGCAAAAATCAAAAATTTTCTGGTCTTTGGGCGTGCTGGCGCTCCTGGCCGCCGTCTTCACGATTTATGGCCTGGGCCTGCACAACAGCCTGGTATTTGACGACGGCCGGCTGTCGGACGGCACCATTTTTGGCCGTTATGGCAGCCTGATCGAGCCCAAGGTGCGGATGCTGTCCTATGGCAGCTTTGTCTGGATACAGTCGCTGTTCGGCGAGAGTATGGCCGTGCAGCGTGCCTTCAATATCGTGCTGCACCTGGCCACCTGCTATGCCATTTGGCTGCTGGTGACCGAACTGTTCAGGCACACCGCGTTTTCCGATGAAGCGCGGGCCGAGCCGGGTTTTGACACCCATATCCGCATCGCTATTTTTGCCGCCGTCGCGCTGTTTGCGGTGCATCCCGTGGGCGTCTATGCAGTAGGTTATCTGGTCCAGCGCAGCATGGTGATGATGACCTTGTTTTCCGCACTGGCCTGCTGGGCCTATATCCGCGCCTTGGCCGGTGCAGGCCTGCAATGGGCAGCGCTGGCGGTGGTCTTCCTGCTCTGCGCATTGGTCAGCAAGGAGCATGCGGTGGTACTGCCAGCCCTCGCTTTGCCGCTCTATGTGTTTGTCAAACGGCCGTCCTGGAAAAAACTGCTGGCGATTGGCGCGGCGATCGTGGTGCTCATCGGCGTGCTGACCGCGCTGCTGTGGACGCAGCTGGGCGCCTTTGTCGGCGCTGTGGCCACCGATGACACCTCCTGGGCCTATGTGCGCCAGCTCGAGCAGCTCTACCCGGGGATCACCGCGTCGATCTACCCGCTGAGCCTGCTCAACCAGGGCAAGCTGTTCTTCGAATACGGCCTGCTGTGGTTCCTGCCCAATGTGCAATGGATGGCGTTGGATCTGCGTCCGGTCTTCCCGCTGGGCTTTGGCAGCCTGCCCCATCTGCTGGGTGGCTTGGGCTACGTGGCACTGGTGATTGGCAGCGCGGTGCTGCTGCTGCGCAAGCGCGATGCCTGGGGCCTGGTGGGCCTGGTGCTGCTGTGCACGGCGCTGCTGTTCAGCACCGAGTTTGTTACCAGCTGGCTGCAAGACCCCTTTGTGCTCTACCGCAGCTACATCTGGGCGATGCTGCTGCCGGCCCTGCTGGCACTGGTGCTGCTGCTCTTTCCGCGCAAGCTGATGGTGGCGCTGGCCTGCGCGGCCGGTCTGGTGCTGACGGCGCTGGCCGCAGAGCGCAGCCTGAGCCTCAAGACCGAATACAGCGCCTGGAGCGATGCGGCCCAGAAGGTGGACCTGCAGGCGCCATTCAATGCCTTTGGCCGCTGGCGCCCGTTCATCAACCGGGGCGCCTACCTGCTGGAGAACCTGAACTACGAGCAAGCGCTGCAGGATTTCGAGAAGGCCGTTGCGCTGCAGGAGCCACTGGGCTCTGCGCAGTTCAACCGGGGCATGGCGCTGGAGCTGCTCAAGCGCTACCCAGAGGCCATCACCGCATTCGACAGCGCCCAGAAGCAGGGCTTTGACAATGCAGCGCTGGCCTACCACCTAGCGACCGCCTACAAGATGACGCAGCAAATGGAGCCCGCGTTCCAGGCTTATGCCAAGGCGCTGAACATGCAGCCCGAAGCGGTGCTGTTGCCCAAGATTCTGCTCGAGCAGGCCGAGGTGGCCATCCCCTCGGGCCACTACGATGTGGCCATTGCCAATTACCAGCGCCTGCTGCAGATGTCGCCGGGCAACACCCGCCTGGAAGTGGGCCTGGGCATCGCATTCATTGGCAAGCGCGATTTTGCGCAGGCCCTGCAGATCTTTGATGCATCGCTGGCACGCCAGCCCAACCCGCCGGCCTACTACGGCAAGGCCCTGGCCTACCGCGAGCAGGGCGACCGGGCCCAGGCCATTGCCAACCTGCAACGCGCCAGCGCCATGGACCCGGCCAATCCGGTCTACCAGCGGCTGCTGCAGCAACTGCAAGGCGGCCAATAACATGGAGCGCAATTGGTGGCGCCGGCCTGGCGCCGAGCCCTTGCATGCACTGCCCGAGCAGACGCCGCAGCGGGTGCTGCATGTGGGCAAGTTCTACCCGCCTTACCGGGGCGGCATGGAATCGTTTCTGGCCGATCTGATCGAGCAGCAGCGTGCCAACGGCATCGATGCCCGCGCGGTGGTGCATGGCGACCCCTTGCCCGATGACCCGCCCTGGCTCATCCGCGTGCCGGTGCAGATCACCCTGGTGTTCGCGCCGATTGCGTTGGGCTTTCCGCTGGCGTTGCACAGGGCGATACGCGCCTTCAAGCCCGATGTACTGCATCTGCACATGCCCAATAACGCGGCATTCTGGGCCCTCATCATGCCGGCCGCGCGCCGCGTTGCCTGGGTGACGCACTGGCACTCGGATGTGCTGATCTCCCAATGGGACCGCGTGCTGCAGCTGTGCTACCAGATCTACCGGCCGTTCGAGACCAAGCTGTTGCGGCAAAGCGCGGCCATCCTGGCCACGTCGCCACCGTATATGGCCGCCAGCGTTCCACTGCAGCGCTGGTTGTTCAAAACACTGGCCATTCCGCTGGGCTTGAAGCCTTTGGACCAGGAGGTGCTGGAGCAGGCCCAGGCCGAGGCGCCGCAACTGCAGCTCTGGGGCGATGCGCGGCTGCGCGTGCTGTCGGTGGGCCGGCTGACTTACTACAAGGGCTTTGACACCCTGATCTCGGCGGTGGCCGGCTTTGCCGATGTGCAGCTGATCATTGCCGGTGAAGGCGAGCAGCGCAAGGAGCTCGAAGCGCTGATTGCGCGCGAGCGTGCACAGCAAGGCTGCGCCCATGTCGAGCTGCTCGGCCAGGTCAGCGAAGCGCAAAAGCATGCGCTGTTCAACAGCTGCGACATCTTTGCACTGGCTTCGCGCGAGCGCACCGAGGCCTTTGGCCTGGTGCTGATCGAAGCCATGCAGCATGGCAAGCCCTGCATTGCCTCCGACCTCGATGGCTCGGGCATGTCCTGGGTCGTGGGGCAGTCGGGCAGCGGCCAGTGCTATGCGCCCGACCAGGTCCAGGCCTGGAAAGAAGCCATCCGCCAGGCGCTGGCCGCCAAGGCGCAGCTGGCCGAGCGGGGCCTGGCGGCGCAGCAGGCGGCGGACGCCTATTTCACGATCGGCCAGTGCGAGCGCCGCATTGCCGAGGTCTACGCCAGCATCCGGCCTGCCACGGAGGGGCTGCCCCTTCTGCGCCCGCCAGCGGCGGCAGCCCGGCCCCTGCAGGTGGCCGTGGTGCAGCAGGCCGCGCAATGGCCGTTGCTGCAGCGGTGGCAGGCTGCCCATCCCGGGAGCCTGCTGCTCTGCGTCGATGCCAGCGGCCAGCGCAGCCCGGATCCGCAAGCGCTGGGCGGCCTGGCGTATGTGTCACTGGCCGAGCTGGGTTGGTCCGATGTGGTGGCACTGATCCAGCGGCTGGCCGGCGAGCAGGTGCTCAGTGCGCTGTCCATCCGGGCGGCTTCCGATCTGCTGGGCGAGACGGGCAGTGAGCTGCCCCAGGCAGCACCAGCGGGCATCTGGCAGCGCTGGCTGGCGCGGCGCGGTATCCGCCACCTGCAGTTGGGGCGCACCGCCTTGCTGCTGCGCGGTGAGGAAGTGGCCGCCTGGGCCCGCGCACGCCATGCGCTGGTCGGCCGGCATTTGTTTGTGCGTTAGGGCCGCCTGCTGTTGGCTCAGCAGCCCAGCAGCATCGGCGGGCGCACGACGGCCAGCACACTGGCGGCCATGCCCGCGCCCAGCAGCAAGCCCCGGCGCCAGCGCGGCCAAAGGCGGGTGACATGCTCCATGCCCAGCGCAGCGGGCGCCGCGGCAAAGAAGATGCCGTAGTTCAGCACGCGCAGCATCCAGTTGGTGTCCAGCAGCCACCACGAGGCGGCAACGGCCAGCAGGCCCAGCAGCGCAATGCCCGCCAGCACACAGACCAGGAAACGCGCCATGCCGGGATCGATGCGGTGGTGGTGAAAGCCACCCAGCCAGCGCCCGGCGCCCACCAGCAAAAACCCGGCAAACAGCAGATTGCCGGATTGGAACAGCACAAACCGCAGCCAGGAGCCGCCATAGGGCGCCCAGGCCGCAGGCGGCAGCAGATAGGCCTGCATCGTCAGCATCAGCAGCGCAGCGATGCACAGCGACCATCCGGCAGCGCGCTGGTGGCGCAGCAGGCCTGCCACTGCGGCCGTGGGCCAATGGATGTCGCCGTGCCACCAGCGGCGGCTGGCCCAGGCCGCTGCCGCCACGGCCACCAGCATGGCCAGGGAGGCCGGCAGGCTCAGCGGCCAGTGCTGGAAATGGGCCTGGCGCAGGTCGCGCAGCATATCGGTATAAGGCCCGCCGGGCCAGGCATAGACGGCAAAGCTGGCGATGCACAGCACGGCAGCGGCCAGGTGGCGCAGGCTCCAGCGGCGCTGCGCCATGCCATGGGCTGCCACCAGCACCAGGCAGAGAAACACCAGCACCGCATGGCTCAGGATATGGGTGAAGGCCACCCCCGGCAGCGCCAGGAAAAAGGCCAGGCCGCCCCGGTGCTGCAGCCAGCGCCAGGCCGAGACGGTGCCCAGAAACACCGCCAGCTGCCCCCATTGCTGCGGGCGTGCCTCCATCAGCGGTGCCCAGAAGTAGCTTGACAGCGCCAACGTGGCAAACACCGGCACCAGGCTTTTGAGTCCCAGGCGGTAGTAGCCCCAGCTCAGGCCGCCGACGACGATAAACACGCCGCAGACCCCCATCCAGGGCATCACTTGCGCATGGCTGGAATTGGTCACCCATGCCGCCTGGCGCAGCGTGTTCACAAACGCAGGCCCGGAGACCGGCCAGGCAACGCCCTGGTCGAGCTGCTGGGCGATGCCGATCCAGTTGCGCTCGTCGTTGACGCACAGCGGGTAGTTCAGCAGCATGCGCATGGAGCAGGCCAGCAGCGCAAACAGCGCCGACCAGGCCAGCAGCGACCAGACCCGGGTGCGCAGCGCCAGATAGGGCAGAGGAGGGGCGCCGACGGGCGTTGTCAGGGGCGGGCTGGTCAAAGGCATCAGCGCTGCAGTGTAGAGCGCATCAGCCAATATGGGAGAAATCTGGGCGTTTTTGTTGCATTAATTGGTACAGCGCCTGCGCCACCAGCGACAGGCTGGGCTCGCGCCTGCGCACCATGTAGATCTGGCGGTCCCTGCCGGGCAGATCCAGGGGCCGGGTGACCAGGCCAGGCTGCACAAAGTGAAACAAGGTCAGGGCTGGCACCACGCTGATCCCCAGGCCGGCCTTGACCAGGCCCATCACGGTGGCCAGCTGCTCCACCTCCACCAGGGTCTGCATGGTCTGGGGGAAGAAGGCGGCATCCAGGTACTGGCGCACGCTGCTGTGCCGGGCCAGGTGCACAAAGGGCCAGGCGGCCAGGTCGGACAGCTGGACCTCGTCCCGCGCAGCCAACGGGTGGTCCACCGGGCAGACCAGGTGGAAGCGGTCGCTGCAAAAGGGCTCGGCGCGCAGATCGGGCGTGTCCGCACGGATGGCGGCCAGTGCAAAGTCTGCATCGCCATTGGCCACGGCGGCAATGCAGGGCTCGGACAGCACATCAAGCACCTGCAGTTGCACGCCTGGGTGCTGGCCCGCAAAGCTGCGCAGCACCGGGGGCAGCCAGCCCGCCGCCAGCGACGGCAGCAGCGCCACACTCACCCGGCCCTGGGCGAGCTGGGCCGTATCGCGCATGGCTTGTTCGCAGGCAGCGAATTCGGCGGCCAGCCGCTGGGCCGACAGCAGGAACTGCTCGCCCTCGGGCGTCAGCAGCACATGCCGGGTGCTGCGCTCGAACAGGCGCAGGCCCACCGTGGTTTCCAGCGCGCGGATCAGCGCGCTGAACGCCGGTTGGGACAGGTGGCACAGGCTGGCTGCGCGGGTGAAGTTTTTCTGGCTGGCGAGCGCCAGAAAGGCCTGGATATCGCGGTGGGATAGATTCATTTGCGTTGCAGATTAATCAATCTCAATTATCGATTTCACAACATAGAGCCTATTTTCTATAGTGGCCTGCAGGAGATGCTATGCAGACAGACAAGACAGCGCCCGCCCCCATGCTGATAGGCTGCGCGGCTGGTTTTTCAGGCGATAGGGTGGACGCGGCAGCGCCGGTGGTGCAGGCGCTGATCGCGTTGCAGCAGCCCGCGTTTCTGATTTTTGAAACCCTGGCCGAGCGCACCCTGGCGCTGGCCCAGCTCGCCCGGCGCGACGACCCCGATGCCGGCTACGAGCCGCTGCTATTGGAGCTGCTGCGCCCGGTGCTGGCCGACTGCCTGGCCCACCGCATCCGCATCGTCAGCAATTTTGGCGCTGCCAACCCCCAAGGCGCTGCCCGCGCCATTGCCGCGCTGGCCCGCAGCCTGGGCCTGCGCGCCCCCCGTATTGCCGTGGTGCAGGGCGATGACCTGAGCGGCCCGGCCCACCGGCCCATGCTGGCCCAGGCCCTGGGTGCGCAGATGCCCGAGCAGCCGCTGGTCAGCGCCAATGCCTATATTGGCGCGCGGCCAATTGCCGAGGCCTTGCAGGCGGGCGCCGATATTGTGGTCTGTGGCCGCGTGGCCGATCCTTCACTGGTGCTGGGCCCGGCAATGGCGCATTTTGGCTGGGCCTGGGACGACTGGGACCGCCTGGCCCGCGCGACGATGGCTGGGCACCTGCTGGAATGCGGCACCCAGGTCAGCGGCGGCTATTTTGCCGACCCCGGCTACAAGGACGTGCCCGGCATGGACCAGCTGGGCTACCCGATCGCCGAGATCGACGACAGCGGCCACTGCAGCATCTTCAAGCCCGAGGGCACCGGCGGCTGCATCACCACCGCCACCGTCAAGGAGCAGCTGCTCTATGAGATCCACGACCCTCGCAGTTACCTGACCCCCGATGTGGTGGCCGACATCAGCCAGGCCCGGGTGTGGGCCGAGGGCGAGAACCGCGTGCGGCTGGAGGGCGTCGTCGGCCATCCGCGCCCGGAGGCGCTCAAGGTCAACGCCTGCTATGCCTCGGGCTGGTTTGCCGAGGCCGAGATTTCCTACGCCGGCCCGCGTGCGGCCGAGCGTGCGCGGCTGGCCGCGCAGACCGTCGCCCAGCGCCTGCGGGGCATTGCGCCGCTGCGCAGCGACCTGATCGGTGTCACCAGCGTCTGGGGCAACGATGCCAGCGACTGGCTGGCGGGCGCCGACCTGTCGGCCGCATCGCCCGATGTGCGCCTGCGCATGGCCTGGCAGCATGCCGACAAGGCCACTGCTGCCCGCCTGCCGCGCGAGATCAATGCGCTGTACTGCTGCGGGCCCGCCGGCGGCGGCGGCGTGCGCAGCCATATGCGCCAGCGCCTGGGCATGGTCTCCTGCCTGGTGCCCCAGGCACGGATTGCCACGGGCTTTGTCTGGGCCGCACAAGAGGAGGCCGCCGCATGAACGACCACATCACCGTCCCGCTGTACCGCCTGGCCCATGGGCGCACCGGCGACAAGGGCAACCGCTCCAACATCAGCGTGATCGCCTGGCACCCCGCGCTGTGGGATGTCCTCTGCGCGCAGGTCACCGAGGCCGCCGTTGCCGCGCTGTTTGCCGACCGGCACCCCCGCCAGGTGCAGCGCTACCTGCTGCCGCAGCTGCAGGCGATGAACCTGGTGCTCGACGAGGTGCTGGACGGCGGCGTCAACGACGCGCTGAACCTCGACAGCCATGGCAAGACCCTGTGCTTTCGCGTGCTGCAAATGCCGATCGTGCTGCCGCTGCATTTGCAGACCCATCTGGTGGGGCCGGCCGATGCGGCCCTCCCAGCCCCCACGGAATAAGAAACCAACCGGAGACAAAAAGATGAAATTTTCCACCCGCCGCCACCTGCTGGCCTGTGGCACGGCCCTGGCCATCAGCCCGCTGGCCTTCGCGCAAGCGAGCTTCCCGTCCAAGCCCATCACCTTTGTCGTGCCCTTTGCGGCCGGCAGCGCCACCGACCAGCTGGCCCGTGCGCTGGGCCAGGCGGTGACCGAGCAGACGCACCAACCGGTGATTGTCGAGAACAAGGCCGGCGCCAGCGGCATGATTGCGGCGCAGGCGGTGGCCAAGGCCCCGGCCGATGGCTACACGGTGCTGATCACCACCAACACCACGCATGCGGCCAATATCCACCTCTACCGCAAGCTGTCCTATGACCCGGTCAAGGACTTCACGCCGATCACCGGCCTGGGCAAGGGCGGCCAGGTGCTGGTGGTGCCGGCCAATGCGCCTTACCAATCGGTGGGCGAGCTGCTGGCCTATGCCAAGGCCAACCCGGGCAAGCTCAGCTTTGGCAGCGGCAGCTCGTCCAGCCGGGTGGCTGGCGAGATGCTCAAGCAGCTGGCCGATGTGGACATCCTGCATGTGCCCTACAAGAGCAATCCGCTGGCCATCACCGACCTGCTGGGCGGCCAGATCAACCTGATGATCACCGACGTCTCCACCGGCGTGCCGCAGATCAAGGCCGGCAAGCTGCGTGCGCTGGGCTACTCGACGCAAAAGCGCAGCGCCCAGCTGCCCGATGTGCCGACGATTGCCGAGGCCGGTGTGAAGGGCTATGACATGGGCTACTGGTTTGCCGCCTATGCGCCAGCCAACGTGCCCGCTGCCGTCAGCGCCAGGCTCAACCAGCTGCTGGGCCAGGCGGTGGGCAGCGCCGCTGCCAAGTCCTTCTTCGAGATGTCGGGCTCGGACCCCTGGACCACCAGCCAGACCGAGCTGGCGCAATTCCAGGCGACCGAGACCACCAAATGGGGGCAGGTGATCAAGGCGGCAGGTATTACGCCGGAGTAACCCGCGCTTCTCAAAGAATCCAGCGTTTGGGCAGCATACGCTTGATCTCTGCCTTGGCCAGGTCGATGAAGGGCTTGAGCACCAGGGTAGAGGCATGGCGGTTGGAGACCACCATCGAGTACTCGCAGGGGACGGCGGGATCGAACAGCACAAACTTCACATCGGGCCCGTGGTAGCTGCAGGCGGTCAGCGGGTCGATGATCGCCAGCCCGGCGCCAGCCTCGACCAGCTTGATGGCGGCGTACGAGATCTGGGTCTCGATGTTCACGCGGCGCTGCACGCGGTTGACGAGGAACAGGCTGTCGAGCTTGGTGCGCGTCTCCATCATCGTCGGCAGCGACACCAGGGGTTCATCGACAAAGTCGACCGGTGACAGGCTGCTTCTGCGGGCCAGCTTGTGGCCGGCGGGCACGGCGACCACCAGCTTGCCGATCACCAGGGTCTCCAGCCCCTTGAAGCGGGTGTGGTCGGGTGAGAGCATCACAAAGCCGATGTCGCAGCGCTCGGCCTGCACCATGTCCAGTGCGGCCGGCGAGGCCTGCATGTGCAAGGTGACCAGGGTCTCGGGGAACTGGGCGCTGAACTTGGCAATGGCGCTGGGCAGGAACGAGGTCGCCATGGCGGGGGCGGCCGTCACCTCCAGCCGCTGCAGACGCCGAAAACGCACGTTCTCGGAGATGTTGCGGATGCGCTCGATGCCCATCAAGGCCTGGTGCACGTCTTCCAGTAGCAAGGTCGCAGCCGACGTCGGCTGCAGCCGGCTCTTGACCCGCTCGAACAGCGGCATGCCGATGCGCGCCTCGAATTCGGCGATCAGCCGTGTCACCACGGGCTGGGTCACTTCCAGCGACTGGGCCGCTGCGGTGACCGAGCGGCGTAGCATCAGCGCGCGAAACGCCTCCAGATGGCGAAGTGTGATCTTCTTATCCATGTTGTAAAGACATGAGTTAATGGCCTAATGCAATCGAATAGTCTACAAAAATACTAATTTTGTCGTTATTTCAATGACTTATCGATTGAGAAATTTCCATCCCATTAAGGCATTGAAGCAGGAATCCACCGATTCAATTTTGCCTGCAGATGCCTATCATTGGCTACCAGACAGATTGAATTCCACTTGGTTCCCATCTACTTTCTGGAGGTAATTTCGATGACTGCATCCCGTCTGGCTCTCTCCCTGGCCGCAGCCTTTGCTGCCACCGCTGGCATCGCCCATGCTGAAGACATTTATGTCGGTGGTTATGGCGGCTCTACCGAGACCGCTTTCAAGCAAAAGATCATTCCGGCCTATGAGAAGCTGACCGGCAACAAGGTCATCTATGTGCCCGGCAACTCCACCGACACCCTCGCCAAACTGCAGGCCGAAAAGAACAACCCGCAATACGATGTGGCGCTGATGGACGACGGCCCGATGGAGCAGGCGGTGCAGTTCGGTTTCTGCGGCGACATCGAGGCCGCACCGGTCTACAACGACCTCTACCCGATGGCCAAGACGGCGGGCAACAAGTCGCTGAACCTGGGCGTCATCGCCACCGGCCTGTTCTACAACGAAGAGGCCTTCAAGAAGGCCGGCTGGGCCGCTCCCAGCTCGTGGAACGACCTCAAGGACAAGAAGTTCAAGAGCAAGACCGTGATCCCGCCGATCAACAACGGCTACGGTCTGCAGACCCTGCTGATGTTTGCCGAAATGAACGGTGGCGGCGCCAACAACATCGACCCCGGCTTCCAGGCGCTGATCAAGGAGGTGGGCCCGAATGTGCTGGCCTGGGAACCATCGCCGGGCAAGATGACCGAGTTGTTCCAGAACGGCGATGCCGTCATCGGCGTCTGGGGCAGCGGCCGTGTCAAGGCGCTGGCCGATACCGGCTTCCCGGTGAAGTTCGTCTACCCCAAGGAAGGCGCGTTTGCGTTGTTCACCTCCGTCTGCCCTGTCGCCAAGAAGCAGCCCAAGGCGGGCGCGCAGAAGTTCGTGCAGTTCCTCTACACCCCGGAGGCACAAACCGCGCTGGCCGAGACCCAGGCCTGGGGCCCCATGAACAGCAAGGTCAAGCTCGACGAGAAGGTCGCCAAGCAAGTGCCTTATGGCCCGGAACAGATCGCCCAGTTGAAGACGGTGGACTACAAGATCGTCAACGTCAAGCGCTCGGAGTGGACTAACCGCTGGAACCGTACGGTAGAGCGTTAAACCTTCATCCCTGGCCCCACTCAGGACGCCAGGGATAGGCGTTCACCCGCCAGTCATACACAGGCCTGCCGCGCCGCCCCACGCGGGCCGCAGGCCCCGGAGTTTCACATGAGTTTTCTACGTATCGAGGGCCTCGCCAAGAGGTTCGGGGATTTTGTTGCCGTCAAGGACTTCAACCTGGAAGTCCATCGCGGTGAGTTCGTATCGCTGCTCGGCCCTTCGGGCTGCGGCAAGACCACCACGTTGCAGATGATTGCCGGCTTTCTGGACCCCAGCCAGGGCCGCATCGTGCTCGACGGCAAGGACATCACCCAACTGCGCCCCGAGCAGCGCGGCATGGGCGTGGTGTTCCAGAGCTATGCGCTCTTCCCCCACATGACGGTGGAGCAGAACATCTCCTTCGGGCTGGAGATGCGCAAGCTCAGCCGCGACGTGATGCAAAAGCGCATCCAGGACGCGCTGGCGCTGGTGCGCCTGCATGGCCTCGGTGCCCGTTACCCGCGTGAACTCTCCGGCGGCCAGCGCCAGCGCGTGGCCATTGCCCGCGCCCTGGCGATCCAGCCCGAGGTGCTGCTGCTGGACGAACCCATGTCCAACCTGGACGCCAAGCTGCGCCAGGAAATGCATGTCGAGATGCGCGCCATCCAGCGCCAGCTGGGCATCACTACCATCCTGGTGACGCACGACCAGGTCGAAGCGATGACGATGAGCGACCGCATTGCGGTGATGCACAACGGCCAGATCGCCCAGGTCGATTCGCCCCAGCAGATCTACGACAAACCGAGCTGCGACTTTGCCTCGGTGTTCCTGGGCAAGACCAACCGCTTCGAAGGCCAGGCCCAAAGCCGCGAGACCGTGAAGATTGCCGACATGGTGCTGGGCGCGCCCAGCCCGGTGGACAGCGGCCCGGTCGTGGTCTACCTGCGGCCCGAGCGCATCGCGGTGGCCCCGGCTGGCGAAGGCGGCCTGCCCGGCACGATCAAGACCTTGCTGTTCCTGGGCAGCCAGTGGGTGGTCAATGTCAGCACCGCGCTGGGCGACATCCACATCAGCCTGCCCAATGCACGCCGCGCTGCGCTGCATGAGGGCGATGAGGTGGGCCTGAACTGGTCGCCCGACGATGTGCGCGTGCTGACCCAGCAGGAGGCCAGCCGTGGATAGCAAGAACCGCTGGAAACCCTGGGCCATGTCCGGGCCCGGCCTGCTGGTCTTTGTGACCATGCTGCTGGCGCCGCTGGCATTGACGGCCATTCTGTCGCTGAATGTCTTCAATGGCATGGAAGGCATCCAGAAGGTCTATTCGCTGAAGAACTACCTGGAGATCTTCAGCGACAGCTACTACCTGGAGATCTTTGGCCGCACGGCGCTGATGTCGGCCATTGTCACCGTGCTCTGCGTGGTGCTGGGGGTGCCCGAGACCCTCATCATCTCCCGCATGCGGGGCCGCTGGCGCGGGGTGTTTCTGCTGATCATCCTGGCGCCGCTGCTGATCTCGGTGGTGGTGCGTACCCTGGGCTGGTCCATCCTGATGGGCAACAACGGCCTGATCAACAAGGGGCTGATGCTGTTCCACATCATCGATGAGCCGCTGCGCCTGGCCTTCACGATGACCGGCGTGACCATTGCGATGGTGCATGTGATGGTGCCCTTCATGGTGATCTCCGTCTGGGCCTCGCTGCAAAAGCTCGATCCCCAGGTCGAGAACGCCGGCCTCTCGCTGGGTGCCAGCCCGCGCACCGTGTTCCGCCGTGTGGTGCTGCCCCAGCTGCTGCCGGGCATCCTCTCGGGCAGCATCATCGTGTTTGCGCTGTCGGCATCGGCCTTTGCCACGCCGGCACTGCTGGGCGGGCGCCGCCTCAAGGTGGTGGCCACGGCCGCCTACGACGAGTTCCTCAACACCTTGAACTGGCCGCTGGGCGCTGCCATTGCCGTGGTGCTGCTGGTTGCCAATATCGTCATCATCGTGGGCTGCAATCGCTGGATCGAGCGCCGCTTCAAAGCTGTTTTCGAGGGTTGAGCCATGCAAAAAAACAGTCCTCTGGCGCTGGTCTTCCACGCGCTGTTCATCACCTTCATTCTGGCGCCGCTGGTCGTCGTGGTGGCGGTGGCCTTTACCGACAAGGGCTTCATCTCCTTCCCCACCGATGGCCTGTCCTTGCGCTGGTTCCGCGCCATCCTCGACGCGACCGAGATCAAGTCGGCCTTCTGGTTCTCGGCCAAGCTGGGCCTGGCGTCGGCCTCGATTGCCATCGCGCTGGCGGTGCCGGCCGCGCTGGCCATCACCCGCTACCGCTTTGCCGGCCGCGAGGTGCTGATGGCCTTCTTCATGTCGCCGCTGATGATTCCGCACGTGGTGCTGGGCGCAGCCTTTCTGCGCTTTTTCAACATCGCCGGGCTGTCGGGTTCGTTCTTCTGGCTCATGTTCACCCATGTGATCTGCATCATGCCCTATGCGTTGCGCATGGTGCTGGCTGCGGCCACCGGCATGAACCGCGAGATCGAGCATGCCGGCCTGTCGCTGGGCGCATCGCGCAGCACCGTCTTCATGCGCATCACCGTGCCGATGCTGATGGCCGGTATCGCCGGCGGCTGGATGCTGTCCTTCATCCAGAGCTTTGACGAGCTGACGATGACGGTGTTCGTGGCCACCCCCGGCACGATGACCTTGCCGGTGGCCATGTACAACCACATCGCGCAGACCATCGACCCGCTGGTGACCTCGGTCTCCACCGTGCTGATTGTTGGCACGCTGGTACTGATGGTCATCCTGGACAAGCTGGTCGGCCTGGAGAAGGTCCTGATTGGCAAAGGTTGAGAGACAACAATGAACAACAACACACATAGCAGCGATGTCATTGTGATCGGCGGTGGCCTGGTGGGCAGTTCCGTGGCTTACGGGCTGCTGCGCCAGGGTCTGTCGGTCACGGTCCTCGATGGTGCGGACGATACGATTCGCCCTTCGCGCGGCAATTTCGGCCTGGTCTGGGTGCAGGGCAAAGGCCACGGCATGGCGGACTACGCCCGCTGGAGCTTTGGCTCGGCCCGCCAGTGGCCTGCGCTGCGCGATGAACTGCAGGCGCAGACCGGCATCGACGTCGAGCTGATGCAGCCCGGCGGCCTGCACATCTGCCTGAGCGAGGAAGAGATGGCCCAGCGCGTGGCCAAGCTCCAGTGGCTGGAGTCCGAGGTGGGCGACCCCGGCTACCGCACGACGGTGCTGAGCCGCGACGAGGCCGCGCAGCACCTGCCGGGCCTGGGCCCGGAGGTCGCGGGCGCCACCTACTCGGCGATGGACGGCCACTGCAACCCCTTGAAGCTGCTGCGCGCGCTCTACAGCGCCAACATCGCCAACGGCGCACGCATCCACAACCGCATGCAGGTCAGTGCGATCCGGCAGGAAGGGGGCATCTTCCATGTCAGCGCGGGCGCGCAAGTGTGGCAGGCGCCGCGCATCGTGATTGCCGCCGGCCATGCCACGCAACAGCTGTCGGCCATGGTGGGCATGTTCGTGCCGGTGCGGCCCAACAAGGGCCAGGTCTTCATCACCGAGCGGGTGCAGCCCTTTTTGCCGCACCCCACCAACTATGTGCGCCAGACCGATGAGGGTACGGTGCAGATCGGTGACTCGATGGAGGAGCTGGGCTTTGACGACATGGTGCGCGTGCCGGTGAACGCCAGGATTGCGGCGCGCGCGGTCAAGTGCTTCCCGGCGCTGGCCAACGCCCGCGTGGTGCGTACCTGGGCCGCGCTGCGGGTGATGTCGCCCGATGGCTTCCCGATGTACCAGGAGTCCGAGAGCCACCCGGGCGCGTTTGCCGTGACCTGCCACAGCGGCGTCACCCTGGCGGCCCAACACGTCTTTTGCATCGCCCCCTGGGTGGCCACGGGCCTGCGGCCGGCCGCCATCGAGGCATTCCCGGCAACCCGATTTACGCCGGAAACGGAAGTGAAACCCTATGGCATCTAAAGCCCTTTTCAAATACCTCCCTGGCCACCAGGCCGGGGCCGCTGGCACGGTGTCGGTGCTGGTCAACGGCACCGTGGTGCGCATGTCGCCGGCCGCCAGCCTGGCCGCTGGCCTGTTGGCGGCCGGCATCACCGCGGTGCGCGTCTCGCCGGTGGGCCAGGGCGCCCGCGCGCCGTACTGCATGATGGGCGTGTGCTTTGAATGCATGGTCGACGTCAATGGCCGGCCCAACCAGCAGGCCTGCCTGATCACCCCCGAAGACGGCATGGAAGTGACCACCATGCAAGCGGCGCCCAGCCTGCTGGACGCGCAGGAGGCCAAGCATGTCTAACCCCGCTATCCCTTTGAACGACGCGCCCGGCCAGATGCGCGACTTGGTCGTGATCGGCGCCGGCCCTGCCGGCATGGCCGCCGCGCTGGCGGCCCAGCGGCGCGGCCTGGATGTGCTGCTGCTCGACGAGCAACCCCAGGTGGGCGGCCAGATCTACCGCAGCATCACCGAGACCGATGGCCAGCGCGAGCGCATCCTGGGTGCGGACTATGTCTACGGCAAATCGCTGGCCGGGCAGATCCGCGCCAGTGGCCTGGCGCACTGGGCCGGTGCCTCGGTCTGGCAGATCGACCCTGACAAGACCGTGCATGTGCTGCGCCATGACCGCACCACCCGCATCGAGACCCGGTCGCTGGTGATCGCCACCGGCGCGATGGAGCGGCCCTTCCCGGTGCCGGGCTGGACCCTGCCCGGCGTGATGACCGCCGGTGCCGGCCAGATCCTGCTGAAGAACGCCGCCGTCGTGCCCCAGGTGCCGGTGGTGCTGGCGGGCTGCGGCCCCTTGCTCTACCTGCTGGCGGCGCAGTACCTGCGCGCCGGTGTCGAAATCCGCGCGGTGCTCGACACCTCGGCGGGCACCGACTGGCGTTTGGCGATCAGCCATGCCTCGTCGCTGCTGGCCGGCTGGGGCTATGTGCGCAAGGGCCTGGGCCTGCTGCGCGAGATCAAGTCGGCCGGCATTCCCTTCTTCAAGGATGTGGGCGGCCTGCGCATCGAGGGGGATGACGCGGTGCGGCAGGTGAGCTTTATCAGCGCGGGCCGCGCCCAGCAGATCGATTGCGAGCTGGTGCTGCTGCACCAGGGCGTGGTGCCCAACACCCAGGTGTCCTGGTCCTTGCGCGCCGAGCACCATTGGGACGATGAACAGCTGTGCTGGGTGCCCGTGCTCGATGGCTGGGGCCAGACCAGCCTGCCCGGCATCTATATCGCCGGTGACGGCGCCGGCATTGGCGGCGCGCTGGTGGCCGAGATGCAGGGTGCGTTGGCCGGCATCGCCGTGGCCAACAGCCTGGGCTTTGGCACCAGCGAAGACGGTGCCCAGCAGCGCGCCCAGATTGCGCAGCACCTGCGCATCCGCCCCTTCCTGAACCAGCAGTACCGCCCCAAGGACGAGTTCCGCATCCCGGCCGACGAGGTCGTGGTCTGCCGCTGCGAAGAGGTGACCGCCGGCTCGATCCGCGAGCAGGTGCAGCTGGGCTGCGTGGGCCCGAACCAGACCAAGTCCTTCAGCCGCTGCGGCATGGGCCCCTGCCAGGGCCGCCAATGCGGTTTGACGGTGACCGAAATCATCGCCAGGGAAGCGAAGCTCTCGCCGCAGGACGTGGGCTACTACCGCATCCGCCCGCCGCTCAAGTCGCTGTCGCTGGCCCAGCTGGCCGCAGGCGTGTGACATGGCCGGCATAGCCAGCCCGGCATCGGGCAGCAGCGATGTGCTGGTGATCGGGGGCGGCCTGCAAGGCCTCTCCAGCGCCTTCCAGCTGGCCAAGGCAGGTTTGCGCGTGCGCCTGCTGGAGGCCGAGTACTGCGGCCGCCATGCCTCCGGCGTCAATGCCGGAGGCGTGCGCACCCTGGGCCGCCATGTGGCCGAGATTCCGCTGGCCTTGGCCGCGCGTGAGCAGCTCTGGCATGGCCTGGCCGACATCATCGGCAGCGATGGCGGCTTTGTGCCCTCGGGCCAACTGCAGGTGGCCGAGAACGAGGCCGATGCCATCAAGGCCAAGGCGCGTGTGGCCATGCTCAACGGCCTGGGCTTCTTCCATGAGCAATGGGTGGACCAGCAGCAGGTGCGCGAGCTGGTGCCCAGCATCTCGCCCCATGTGGTGGGCGGCATCTGGGCCGACCGCGATGGCTATGCGCTGCCTTACAAGGTGGCCACGGCCTACCGCCTGGCGGCAGAAAAACGGGGCGTGCAGATCGCCGAGCAGGCGCCTGTGCTGCGGGTGGACCACCAAAGCGGCATGTGGCAGGCCAGCACCGCGCAGGGCGCGTTCCATGCGCCCTGGCTGGTCAACACGGCGGGCGCCTGGGCGGCCGATTTTGCCGCGCAGGTGGGCGACCCGGTACCGATGGTGGCGGGCGGCCTGATGCTGATGGTGACCCAGCGTGTGGCCCCTTTCGTCAAGCCGGTGCTGGGCGCGATGGGCCGGCCGCTGTCGTTCAAGCAGTTCGACAATGGCACGGTGGTGATTGGTGGCGGCCTGCGCTGCGAGGCCGATGCCAGCCAGCGCCATGCGATGGTCGACCTCAACCGCATGCCCAAGAGTGCGCAGACGGTGATCGACCTGTTCCCGCATCTGCGCGATGTGGGCATTGCACGGGCCTGGACCGGTATCGAGGGCTTCATGCCCGACGAGATTCCGGTCATCAGCCCGAGTGCCGGGGCTGATAACCTCGTGCACGCCTTTGGCTTCTCTGCCCATGGCTTTGAGCTCAGTCCGATTACCGGCTGCATTGTGGCCGAGCTGGTGACCCAGGGCACCAGCACCTTGCCGATTTCGGCGTTTCGTGTGGACCGCTTTACCGCAGCCTAGCGGCGCGGCGGTCGTATTTTTATCTCAGGGAGTAAATGATGAGCAACGACATCCAACGTATCGACAGCAATGAACGCCTCAGCCGCATCGTTGTGCACGGCGGCGTGGTCTATGTGGCGGGCGTGACCGCTGGCGATATCTCGGGCGACATTGGCGCCCAGACCCGCGACGTGCTGGCCAAGATCGACGGCTACCTGCAGCAAGCCGGCACCAGCAAGTCGCGCCTGCTGACCGTGCAGATCTGGCTCAAGGACATCGACAAGGACTTCGCCGGCATGAACCAGGTCTGGGGCGAATGGGCCGACAAGGCCAACATGCCCACCCGCGCGACCTGCGAAGCCAAGCTGGCCCGCCCAGAGTTGCTGGTCGAGATCATCGTGAGCGCAGCCGTCTAAGCAACTGCCTGCAAAGCAAAATGCCAGCCCTCGGGTTGGCATTTTTTTGCTAAGAACAAAGCAGATCAGGGGATCAGCAAACCGCGCTGCACGGCTGGCCGCTGCAGCCAGTGGCTGAGCACGCGGCTGACTTCGGGGTACTGGCCCCAGCCGATCAGGGCCTCGGCGTTGTAGCGCACGATCATGTTGCGGATCCAGGGGAAGATGGCCATATCGGCAATCGTGTAGGTATCGCCGGCCACCCATTCCTTGCCCGCCAGGTGCTTGTTCAGCACGGTCAGCAGGCGCTTGGATTCGTCCACATAGCGGGTCAGCGGGCGCTTGTCCTCAAAATCCTTGCCGGCAAAGATGTTGAAGAACCCGACCTGGCCAAACATCGGGCCGATGCCGCCCATCTGGAACATCAGCCACTGCAGCGTCTCGTAGCGCAGCACCGGGTCCTGCGGCAGGAACATGCCGGTCTTCTCGGCCAGGTAAATCATGATGGCGCCGGACTCGAACAGTGCAATCGCCTGGCCGCCCGGGCCGTTGGGGTCGATGATGGCCGGAATCTTGTTGTTCGGGAAGGTGCCGACAAACTCGGGCGAGGTCTGGTCACTGCTCTCGAAGCTGATCTTGTGCACTTCATAGGGCATGCCCAGCTCTTCGAGCAAGATGGAGACTTTGACGCCATTGGGCGTGGGCAGCGAATACAGCTGCAGCAGGTCGGGCCGGGTGGCCGGCCATTTGCGGGTGATACTGAAATCGGCAAGGGTGCTCATGGGGGAATCTCCAGACGATAGGCAGGCGGTTGGCAGGTGTGCGCCCTGCCAGCAGCATAAAGCAGATTGTGCGCGGACCTGTCGGCCTACTTCGCGTCCTGGGACTTCACAAATTCGATGCGCAGGCCTTCGGCGGTGACCTGGAAGGTGGCAGGCAGATCGGCCGCCTTGTCCAGCCGGTCGAGGTCTTCCTGGCGCAAGGTGTGCACGACCACATCCTCCATCGCATGCTCGGCTGCGCGGGGCGCATAGGCATGCAGCATCGCTTCCATGGCCTCGGGCAGGCCGTTCATCTGCAGCGACTGGACCTGCACCTGGGTGGCGCGCAGGCTGTGGTCGGCGGGCGAGTAGCGCAGTGCAAAGTCCAGCACCATCGTGCCATCGAGCCGGTGGGGCAGCACCTTGCCCGACATCTCGGCGCGCATCGTCGCCTGGATGCGGTTGGTCTCGGGCAGCAGCTGCAGGCTGGGTGCCTGCACATCGAGCTGCAACAGGCCGAGCAACGGATAGGAGCGGGGGAAGGACTTGGCCACAATGGTCTGCAGCTCGGCGGCAGACAGGGTGTAGCTCGGAGGGGCAAGCAAGGAACAGGCGGCCAGCAGGCTGGCGGCGAGCAGGCTGGAGGCCAGAAAAAGGCGGCGGCGCATAGGGAGTGGAAAGCGTATTGGCAGAGGTCGGGTGGAGCGCATCGTACCTATCGGAGGCCGGGCGCTGTGCTGGATTTTCCCACCCACGGGGATCGCATTGTTGCGCAGCTTGCATAACATTGTGTGTTGCACGAACAATAAGCTTTGATTAATTCCCATCTCCTTGTTTTATTGGGGTAAATGCCCACTTTTCGCAGTCTGCGTGCGCGTGAGTCGATGTAATTTTCGTGTGAGAATTCGCAGGCTTTCCGGCTGCGGACGATGGCGCACGCGGGTGCGCCATCGTCCTGCCTTCCGGCTCGAAAGCGCTGCCTGCGGGCAGTGCTAGCCAAGATCCCAAGGACAGACATGAATTTCGCATTGAACAAGCGCGCCCTGGCGCTGGTGGGTGCCTCGCTCATTGGCGCAGCCCACGCCCAACACCTGACCATCGCCCTGGCCTCCGAGCCGACAGCGGCCGATCCCCACTACCACAAGATGACGACGAACGACTCGTTCTCGGCGCATGTCTATGACTCGCTGGTGGGCCGTACCGCCAACATGGAACTGGTGCCTTCGCTGGCCACCTCGTGGAAGAACCTGGACGACCTGACCTGGGAGTTCAAGCTGCGCAAGGATGTGAAGTTCTCCAACGGCGCGCCCTTCACCTCACAGGACGTGCTGTTCACCATCTGCCGCACGTTGAACAACGAGACCAATGTCTCGCAGTCGTATATGGATACGACCAAGCTGATCACCGATGTGCAGACCCCCGATGACCTGACGGTGATCGTCAAGACCGCCGAGCCGGTGCCGCTGATCCCGGCCGAGTTTGCACGCAACCTGCCCATCATCTCCAGCAGCATCGTCAAGCACGACAAGCTCAAGTTCGCGCCCAAGGAAGGCTGCGGCTACAAGGGCCCCTGGCCCACGGTGGCCGACTTCAACAGCGGCAAGATGGCCATCGGCACCGGCCCGTTCAAGCTCAAGTCCTATGTGAAGGGCAATGCCATCACCCTGGAGCGCAATGACGGCTACTGGGGCGCCAAGCCTGCCTGGCAGACCGTCAAGATGGTGGCCGTGCCCAATGCCGGCCCGCGCCTGACGGGTCTGATGTCCGGTGACTACGACCTGATCGAGAACCCGGCCGCCCGCGACCTGGCCCGCATCAAGGAAGACAAGAAGCTGGCCTTTGTTGCCACGCCATCCACCCGCCTGGTGTTCTTCCAGCCCGACATCGGCCGCGACAAGTCGCCCTTTGTGACCGCCCCCGATGGCAAGAACCCGCTGCAGGACCTGCGCGTGCGCAAGGCCATCAACATGGCGATCGACCGCAAGGCCATCGTGCAGCGCCTGATGGACGGCATGGCCACCCCCGCCTACCAGTACATGCCCGATGGCATGTTTGGCAGCGTGAAGGCCCCCGAGATCAAGTTCGACCCCGAAGGCGCCAAGAAGCTGCTGGCCGAAGCCGGCTATCCCAATGGCTTCGAGATGACCCTGTCGTCGACGAACGACCGCTACATGAACGATGCGCAGATCTCGCAAGCCGTCGCGCAGTACCTGACCCGCATCGGCATCAAGACCAAGGTCGATGCGATGACCGCCTCGATCTACTTCCCCAAGCGCGCCAAGCGTGAGTTCAGCTTCCCGATGGGTGGCTGGCCTTCGGAGAACGGCGAAGCCTCGGGCCTGTTCCAGCTGTGGGTGGCCAGCACCGATTCGCCCAAGGGCCTGGGCACCAGCAACTACGGCGCGTTCAGCAATGCCGAGTTCGACAAGGTCTACATTCCGGCTGCCAAGACGGTGGACCCGGTCAAGCGCAAGGCCATGCTGGAGCAGGCCACGCAGATCGCACTGGACAACGTGCCGCTGATCCCGCTGCACTTTGAAAGCAGCATCTGGGCCTTCAAGAAAGAGCTGAGCTACGAAGGCCGCCGCGACCAGTACACGCTGGCAACGTCGGTCAAGCCGGCGAAGTAAGAGGGCGCTGAAGCAGCCGGGGGCGCAGTCCCCGGCCTGTGGAGCGGATGGGTTGCTGTGGCATGGCATTTGCATGGCCTGACCGCAGAGGCTTTTCACCAAGGAGGAACGACCTGTGTCTATCAAGAAGATCTCGCGCCGCACACCCTTGTCGCTGGCCAGCCTGGCTGCGTTGGCCCTGCCTGCGGGCATGGCTGCCGCCCAGTCGCTGACCATCGGCCTCGCCTCCGAGCCCACCGCCGCCGACCCGCATTACCACAAGGTCACCACCAACGACGCGTTCTCGGCCCATGTCTTCGAGTCGCTGATCAACCGCAATGCGCAGATGGAGCTGGTCCCGGGCCTGGCACAGTCCTGGCGCGCCATCGATGACAACACCTGGGAGCTGAAACTGCGCCAGGGTGTGAAGTTCTCCAATGGCGAGCCCTTCACCTCCAAGGATGTGCTGTTCACCCTGTGCCGCGTGCTGAACAATGAGACCAATGTTTCGCGCTCCTACATGGAGCCGGCCCAGAGCTTCAGCGATGTGCAGACGCCCGATGACTACACCGTCATCATCAAGAGCGAGCGGCCCATCCCGACGATGCCCAATGAGCTGGCGCGTTCGCTGCCCATCATCTGGAGCGGCATCGCCAAGTTCGACAAGCTGCGCTTTGCGCCCAAGGAGGGCTGCGGCGTCACCTCGCCCTGGCCCACGGTGGCTGATTTCAACACCGGCAAGCTGTCCATCGGCACGGGTCCGTACAAGCTCAAGTCCTATGTCAAGGGCACTGGCATCGAGTTGGAGCGCAATGAAGGCTACTGGGGCAGCAAGCCGCACTGGAAGACGGTGAAGATGGTGCCCGTGCCCAATGCCGGCCCGCGCCTGACAGGCCTGATGTCCGGCGACTACGACATCATCGAAAGCCCCGCTGCGCGCGACCTGCCGCGCATCAAGGACAACAGCAAGCTCGACTTTGTCGCCACGCCATCGACCCGGCTGGTCTTCTTCCAGCCGGACGCCGGCCGCGCGCAAAGCCCGTTTGCCAAGGCTGCCGATGGCAAGAACCCGTTGCAGGACCTGCGTGTGCGCCAGGCCATCAACATGGCCATTGACCGCAAGGCGATCGTGCAGCGGCTGATGGATGGCATGGCCACCGTCGCCAACCAGTACATGCCCACCGGCATGTTCGGCAGCCTCGACCAGCCGACCGAGATCAAGTTCGATCCCGAAGCCGCCAAGAAGCTGCTGGCCGAGGCCGGCTACCCGCAAGGCTTCGAGCTGACCCTGACCACCACCAATGACCGCTACATCAACGACGGCCAGATCGCGCAGGCGGTGGCCCAGTACCTGACGCGGATCGGCATCAAGACCACGGTGGATGCGCAGGCGGCAGCCATCTATTTCCCCAAGCGCGCCAAGCGTGAGTTCAGTTTCGCGATCGGCGGCTGGCCCTCGGAGAACGGTGAGGCCTCGGGCCTGTTCCAGTACTGGGTGGCCACCACCGACAAGGACAAGGGCCTGGGCACCAGCAACTACGGCGGCTTTAGCCTGCCCGCGTTTGACCAGGTGTTTGTACCGGCGATGTCGCAGATGGACGCGAACGCACGCAAGGCCGCCTACCAGCAGGCCACGCAGATTGCGCTGGCCAACGTACCGCTGATTCCGCTGCACTTCGAGAGCAGCATCTGGGCATTCAAGAAAGGGTTGAGCTACGAAGGCCGACGCGACCAGTACACGCTGGCCATGTCGGTCAAACCGAAATAGCAAGTTGATGCCACACCGGGCGCAACGCAAGGCCCGGTCCCTGGCATGGCCCGCATCCAGCTCCAGTGGTGGGGCCATGCGGGCTTTGTGATTTTGTACGCCCCCCGATGAAAAGACTCCACAGAGGGCGACAACCATGCAGGTGACAGCGCATGGCATTCTAATTTTGAGGACGTAATGTGATCGTCTATATCCTGCGCCGCATGGTGCAAAGTTTTCTGGTGCTGCTGGCGGTCTCGCTGGTGGTGTTCATGGCGGTCTACGCGGTGGGCGACCCCATCGAGCTGCTGGTGAGCGCCGAGGCCAGCGATGCAGACCGCCAGGCGATGATCCAGCGCCTGGGGCTGGACCTGCCGGTCTGGCTGCAGTACTGGAGTTTTCTGACGCGCGCCTTCCAGGGTGACCTGGGCACCTCGTTTGTGCATGGCATTCCTGCGATCGAGCTGATCGTGCAGCGCTTTCCGGCCACTTTCGAGCTGGTCGTGGTGGCCATTGGCCTGACCTGCCTGATCGGCATTCCGCTGGGCCTGGTGGCCGGCCTCTTCAACGACAAGCCTCTGGGCCGCAGCCTGATGGGCGGCTCGGTGCTGGGCTTTTCGCTGCCCAACTTCTGGCAGGGCATGATGCTGATATTGATGTTCGCCGTCTGGCTGCAATGGCTGCCGTCGTCGGGCCGGGGTGACACGGTGAATGTGATGGGCGTGCCGCTGTCGCTGTTCACCGCCGATGGCTGGAGCCATGTGATGCTGCCGGCCATCAACCTGGCGCTGGGCAATATCGCGCTGGTGCTGCGGCTTACGGCCACCGGCGTGATGGAAGCCAAGACCCAGGAGTATGTGAAGTTCGCGCGCGCCAAGGGCATCAGCGAGCGCCGCATCCTGACCCGCCACATCCTGCGCAACATCCTGATCCCCGTGGTCACCGTGATCGGCATGGAGTTCGGCACCCTGATCGCCTACTCGACCATCACCGAGACCGTCTTCGCCTGGCCCGGCATGGGCAAGCTTTTGATTGACAGCATCTACAAGCTCGACCGCCCGGTGGTGGTGGCCTATGTGATGCTGGTCACCTTCATCTTCGTGATGATCAACCTCCTGGTGGACCTGGCCTATGCCGTGCTGGATCCGCGCGTACAGCTGCAGGAGGCCCCATGATGCAGCCCGACAAACCCCTGATGACCATCGATCCCAGCAAGCGGGCCCAGCCCCTGCAAGACACGCCCCAGCGGCGTGCCATCCTGAAGAAACTGCGCAGCAAGCCCTCCGTCAAGGGTGCGGTGATTGCCCTCGTGCTGCTGCTGGCCGTGGTGCTGCTGGCGCCTTTTCTGTCGCCGCAAAACCCCTATGACCTGGGCGCGCTCGACCTGATGGACGGCCGCCTCAAGCCGATGTCCGAAGCCGCTTCGGGCATGACCTACTGGCTGGGCACCGACGACCAGGGCCGCGACATGCTCTCGGCCATTCTGCATGGCCTGCGCATCAGCCTGTTGGTGGGCCTGAGCGCCGTGGTGCTCGCCACCATCATCGGCAGCCTGGTGGGCCTGGTCGCCGCCTATTTTGGCGGCTGGGTCGATACGGTGCTGATGCGCATCGTCGACTTCATCCTCGGCTTTCCCACCATCCTGGTGGCGCTGGTGCTGCTGGCCATTCTGGGCCGGGGCGTGGACAAGGTGGTGATCGCCATCGTGATGGTGCAGTGGGCGCATTACGCGCGCATCATGCGCGGCCGTGCCTTGCAGGAGCGCAAGAAGGAATACATCGAGGCGGCCAAGAACCTGGGCTTCCCCGGCTGGCGCATCATGACGCGCCACCTGCTGCCCAACTGCATGGGCCCGGTGATGGTGTTTGCCACCATCCAGATTGCCAATGCCATCGTGCTCGAAGCCACCCTGTCCTTCCTGGGCGTGGGGGTGCCGATCACCGAGCCCTCGCTGGGTCTGCTGATTGCCAACGGCTTTCAGTACCTGATGTCGGGTGACTACTGGATCAGCATGTTCCCCGGCCTGGCGCTGCTGGCCCTGATCCTGTCGATCAACCTGATCGGCGACCGCCTGCGTGAAGCTCTGGACCCGAGGAAGTAATGACTATCCCTTTGCTTGAAGTACAAGATCTGCAGACGGTGTTCCACACCGAAGAGGGCGCATGGCCCGCCGTCAGCGACATCGATATCCGCCTGGAGGCGGGTGAAATCCTGGGCCTGGTCGGTGAATCCGGCTCGGGCAAGTCGGTCACCGGCTTCTCCATCTTCGGCATGATCGATGCCCCCGGCGAAGTCACCCAGGGCAAGGTGCTGTTCAAGGGCCAGGACCTGCGCGCGCTGTCGGCCGAGTCCATGCGCAAGCTGCGCGGCGACCGCATCGCGATGATCTTCCAGGATCCGCTGATGACGCTCAACCCGGTGCTGCGCATCGAAGAGCAGATGCTCGAGGCCATCGACGCGCACCAGAAGCTGCCCAAGGCGCAGGCGCTGCAGCGCTGCGTGGAGGCGCTGGCGATGGTCGGCATCCCCGCGCCGGAGAAGCGCCTGCGCAGCTACCCGCATGAGTTCTCGGGCGGCATGCGCCAGCGCGTGGCGATTGCGATTGCGATGCTCAACCGCCCCGACCTGATCATCTGCGACGAGCCCACGACGGCGCTGGATGTCACCATCCAGGGCCAGATCCTCTACCGCATGCAGCAGATCTGCCAGGCCCAGGGCACGGCGCTGATCTGGATCACCCACGACCTGGGCGTGATCGCCGAGCTGGCCGACCGGGTGGCCGTGATGTATGGCGGCCGCATTGTCGAGACCGGCACCGTTGCCGAGGTGCTGGATGCCCCGCGCCATCCCTATACCCAGGGCCTGCTCAATTCGCTGCCCGCCCAGGCCACGCCAGGCGAGCGGCTTACGCAGATCAACGGCATGGCGCCCAGCCTGTCGGGCCGCGTGCCCGGCTGCGCCTTTGCGCCGCGCTGCAGCCGTGCCATCCCGCGCTGCGTCGATGAGCAGCCCCCCGTCACTACCATTCCCGGCCGCGCATTCCGCTGCTTTGTACCGCTGGAGGCACCTGCCGCATGACCGCGATGACCCCCCCTGTGATTGAACTGCGCGATGTGCACAAGCGCTTTGTCAGCGCGCCCGATCTGCTGCAGAAAATCGTCGGCGCCGTCGCCCGGCAGCCCGCGCAGACGCGCACCGTGCATGCCGTCAACGGCGTCAACCTGCAGATCGCCAAGGGCGAGGTGCTGGGCCTGGTGGGCGAATCCGGTTGCGGCAAGTCCACCCTGGGCCGCGTTGTGGCCGGCCTGCACCCTCCGACCGAAGGCCAGCTGCTTTACCAGGGCCAGGATGTGAGCCAGCTGGGCGGCCAGGACAAGCTGGCCTTCACCCTGGGCGTGCAAATGGTGTTCCAGGACCCGCAGGCTTCGCTCAACCCGCGCCAGAAGCTGCACCAGATCCTGGGCGAGGCACTGCATGTGCACAAGCTGGCCCCTGCGGCCGAGGTGCCTGGCAAGGTCGATGCGGCGCTGGCCGAAGTGGGCCTGGCCAGCGAGTACCGCGCCCGCCTGCCGCACCAGATATCGGGCGGCCAGCGCCAGCGCATCGGCATTGCCCGCGCGCTGATGGTGACGCCGGAGTTCCTCGTTTGTGACGAGCCGGTGGCCGCACTCGATGTGTCCATCCAGGCGCAGGTGATCAACCTGTTCATGGACCTGCGCGCCCAGCGCGGCCTGACCTACCTGTTCATCAGCCATGACCTGGGCGTGGTGCGCCACATCTCCGACAAGGTGGCCATCATGTACCTGGGCAAGATCGTCGAGATGGCGCCCACCGCTGAGATCTTTGGCCAGGCCCAGCATCCCTACACCCAGGCGCTGCTGGCCGAGGTGCCCGATGTGGGCCGGCGCAAGCGCGTGTTCACCCCTATCAAGGGCGAGATCCCCTCGCCGCTGAACCCGCCCTCGGGCTGCACCTTCCACCCGCGCTGCCCGCATGCGATGGAGCGCTGCAAGCAGGAGGTGCCACGCCTGCGCGAGACGGCAGCCGGCCATGTGACCGCCTGCCATTTGTTGGACTGACCGCCTGGACGGCTACAAGGAACACCACCGCATGGACTGGCAACGTTTTACCCGGCAGCACGGCCGTTTTGCCATCGACTGGCAAGCCGGCGACGGCGCGCTCTACCTGCCGATCACCCTGAACTGCTACCGCCCCGAAGGCGTGGCCGCCGATGCGCCGGTGGTGCTGGTGCAGCACGGCGTGCTGCGCAATGGCGATGACTACCGCGACTTCTGGATGCCCGCTGCGGACCGCTATGGTCTGCAGATCATCGCGCCGACCTTTGGCAACGCGCACTGGCCGGGCGTGGAGAGCTACAACAACGGCAGCGTCTGGAGCGAAGAGGGCGACCTGCAGCCGCGTGACTACTGGGCCTACCAGGCGGTAGTGAACCTGGCCCGGCAGCTGCGCGATGCCGGGGTGGTGCAGCAGCAGCCGCTCTACCTGTTTGGCCATTCGGCCGGCGGCCAGTTTGTGCATCGCCTGGTCAGCACCCTGGGCGCCGACGGTTTTGCCGGCGTGGCGGCGGGCAACCCGGGCTGGTACACCTTGCCCGATGCCCAGCAGGACTTTCCGCAAGGCCTGGCCGGCATTGGCCTGGCCGACGGGGCGCTGGCCCGGCTGCTGCGCACCCCGCTGGTCATTTTGGCGGGCGACCGCGACACCGACACCCAGGACCCCAACCTGCCGGCCGAGCCCGCCGCGCTGCGCCAGGGCCCGCACCGCTTTGCCCGTGCCCGCCACTACTACGCAGCCGGCCTGCAGGCCGCAGCCCGGCTGGGCATGCCGCTGGCCTGGCAGCTGCATGAGGTCGCAGGCATCGGCCACGATGGCGAGGCCATGAGCCATGTCTGCGCCCATCTCTGGTTTGAAGGGCGCATGCCCGATGCGGACTGGCTGGCCCCCTGGGCCGGCCGCGTCACCGCCTGACTCCCACCGATCACTTTTCGACAAGACCCAAGGAACAAGGATGCAAGCAACAACGCAACAACTGGTGGACGGTATCTCGGAATGGATGCGCTGCGAATCGCCATCGAACAACCCCGCATCGATCGCCCGCATGGTCGAGATGATGCGCGCCCAGGCCGCAGCGGCGGGCCTGCGTGCCACGGTGATCGAGACCCAGGCCGAGGGCAAGCATGCGCCCGGCCCGGTGCTGCCCGTGCTGCACATCACCAACCGCGCCGAGGGCGATACCCGTGAAGGCCTGCTGATCCTGGGCCACGCGGACACCGTGCACCCCATCGGCATGCTGGCCGACAACCCGATCCGCATCGAAGGTGACCGCCTCTACGGCCCCGGCGGCTACGACATGAAGGCGGGCATCTACCTGGCGCTGACCGCACTGAGCGCGGTGGCCACGCCGGGCAGCACCCCGCTGCCGGTGGACCTGCTGATCGTGCCCGACGAGGAAACCGGCAGCCACGCATCACGCAAGCACATCGAGGCCTTTGCCCGCCATGCCCGCTACTGCCTGGTGGCCGAGCCTGCCCGTGCCAATGGCGGCCGCTGCGTGACCGCGCGCAAGGGCACCGGCATGCTGCGCCTGGGCGTCAAGGGTCTGGCATCGCATGCCGGCGTCGCCCATGACAAGGGCCGCAGCGCGATCCGCGAAATGGCGCACCAGATCCTGGCGCTGGAAGCGATGACCGACTACCAGCGTGGCGTGACCGTGAGCGTGGGCACCATCGAAGGCGGCACCACCACCAACACCGTGCCCGCCTTCTGCAAGTGCGTGGTCGATTTCCGCCTGCCCGATCTGCAGGCTGCCGATGAGCTGGTGGGCAAGATGCGCGCACTGCGCCCTGTCGGCGAAGGCCTGGCGCTGGATATCGATGTGGAGGTGAACCGCCCGCCAATGGTCAAGGACGCGCGCGCCGAAGCGCTGCTGGCCAAGGCCCAGCAATCGGCCCGCGAGGCCGGCTTTGCGCTGGAAGAAGCGCCCCCCACCGGCGGCGGCAGCGATGCCAACTTCACCTCGGCCATGGGCGTGCCATCGCTGGACGGCCTGGGAGCCGATGGCGACGGCGCCCATACGGTGTACGAGCACATCCTGGTATCCACCCTGGAGATGCGGGCGCGCTTCTGGCTGCACCTGCTGACCCACTTGGACTGAGAGGCCCAGGCTGGCCCCAGATGCGGGCCGGCTTAACCCAGCCGCTGGTCTTTGAAAGTAACCGGCTGGGTGCGCCCACCCTTGCGGCGCACCACCACGGTCCCCGCGATCTTGTCGTGCCAGCCCTGCTTGCGCGGGTCAAAGGCCACCCAGATGAGGCCCAGGCAGAGCGGGATGATGGACACAAAATAGCCGAGGTAGCGGACCACTGATTGGCCCAGGCTCATCGCCTCGCCGGTCCCGGCATCCACAATCTCGGCCCCAATCAGCATCTTGCCTGGTGTGGCCCGCAGCTTGTGCCACAGCCAGATGCAGGCGACAGCGGGCAGCACCCAGCTGATTAGCACATCGGCCGGGCCCTGCACCAGGCCTTCCGCCATGAAGTACTCCCAGCCGTAGATGGCCACCAAGGCCGGGGTGATGATGACGAGCAACACCACGGTGTCGATCAAGGCCGCACCGACGCGCGCCCAAAAGCCTACATATTCCAGATCGCTGTTGTCCATTTTTTGCTCCCACGGGATGGCGCCATCTTAGGCCGTGCAGGTAAAGCGTGCGTAAGCCGGACCTCGCGTTGCCATGGCAAGATGCGGCTTTCTCCACTGCCCGAGAGCGCACCATGGCACCCCCCAATCCCGAGCTCCGCATGGCCCCCGATATGTGGGCCTTTGAAGCGCTGTACGCCCAGCCCGCAATGCTGGATGGCGAAACCCTGCGCGCCGCGCTGGCAGAGCGCCTGGGCGCGGTAGATCTGGTCGCAGACGGCGACACCATCTTGCTGGCGTTGCGCGATTACTGCGTGGACTACAGCGACAAAAAAGGGGTGCCCAGCGAGATCGCGATCATCCGCGCAGGCGAGCCGATGGACCCCACAGACTACGCCAGCGCGCTGGAGCAGACCTGGGACTGGCCCGAGAAAGAAAGCGCATTGGCCCAGTGCCAGCACTGCGTGCTGGTGAGCGAGTTCATGGGTAGAGGTCTTTCAGCGCCCGAGCGGCTGGAGATTCTGCAAGCGGTCATGCATGTGCTGATCGAGAACGGGGGCGTCACGGCGATCAGCCAGACCAATGCCGGCTGCCTGCTGAACCCGCAGCGCTACCTGCAGGCCCATGCCGAGGGCTTTGTCTACTACGGCGTCGTCAACGTGCGTTTTTTCAACATCAGCAACCGCCCCGGCGAGATGCTGATGGACAGCCTGGGCGGCGCCACCTTTGGCGTGCCTGATGTGCAGCTGCTGTTCTCCGAGCTGGACCCTGCTGAAGTCTCGCGCTTTGTGTTCAATACCAGCGTCTACTTGGTCGAGCACGGCGATGTGATCGCCGACGGCCACACGGTGGCCGGCATCGATGGCCACAGCAAATGGGCCTGCAAGCACCTCGATGCGCTGGTCGAGCCGGAACGGCTGGTGGTCGATATCGATCCACGGCCTGCTGACGGGGCCGACCAAGCGGACTGAGGTTTAAACCGGTGCGTAGCTGCCGGTGCCGTTCGGCCAGGTCGTCAGCACCTCATGGCCATCGGGCGTCACCGCCACCATGTGCTCCCACTGTGCCGACAGCGAATGGTCCTGGGTCACGACGGTCCAGCCATCGGCGAGGGTCTTGACCTGGCGCTTGCCGGCATTGAGCATGGGCTCGATCGTGAACAGCATGCCGGCCTCCAGCACCAGGCCCTCGCCCGGGTTGCCGTAGTGCAGCACATTCGGGGCATCGTGGTAGGTCTGGCCAATGCCATGGCCGCAGAACTCGCGCACCACGCCAAAGCCCGCGCGCTTGGCCACCGTCTCGATCGCATGGCCGATATCGCCCAGGGTGGCGCCCGGCCGCACCTGGGCAATGCCGGCACGCAGCGCCTCGTAGGTGGTCTCGACCAGGCGCTTGGCCAGAATGCTGGGCGTGCCGACAAAGTACATGCGGCTGGTGTCGCCAAACCAGCCATCCTTGATGACGGCGACATCGATGTTGACGATGTCGCCCTTTTTCAGCACCCGGTCCTCGGACGGAATGCCGTGGCAGACGACATGGTTCACCGAGGTGAGGATGGTCTTGGGGTAGCCCTGGTAGCCCAGATTGGCCGGCACCGCCTTTTGCACGTTCACGATGTAGTCGTGGCAGATGGCATCGAGCGCCGCGGTGCTGACCCCCGGCACCACATGGGGTGCAATCATCTCCAGCACCTCGGCCGCCAGCTGCGCCGCCTGGCGCGCACTGGCCAGCTCGCTGGCGGTATGCACAGGCGTGATGCGCTGCGTCATGCCGCCATCCTTGCCTTGGCCACCAGCGAATGGATATCCAGGCCGCCGTCCAGCTCCGCCTGCACCAGCACCTGGCAGATTGCCCGGTGGTCCATATCGGGGTACATCTCGGCGAGCATGCCCACCCGCATCCAGTGCTCGGCCTGCGCATTGATCGAACGGCTCAGCGCCGCGCCCGCGACCCGCAGGTTCTCATGCATCGGGTCGGAAATTTTGACGATGCCCATGGCTATCCTCTATAAAACATATGCGGATTGTATATGTTTTATATATTCTTCGTCTGTGCGCGGTCTGTGTGGCGGTGTCGGTAACGGCAGTAAAGATATATCTTTACAAAAAACCGGCTTGAATTCTTCGATTGAAAGATATATCTTAGATGCATCTTGGTAAAGGAACACAGATGCCACATCCCCATCACCACTTTCATCACCACCATCACCTGCACAGCCCCCGTGGACGCCATATGGGCGAAGAGGGCGGCCCTGGCCGGGGCCCACGCCACCATGGCGATGGCCCGGGCCACGGCCCGCACGGCCATGGCCACGGGCCGGACGCTGCGCGCCACCTGGCGCACAAGCGCGAGCGCATGTTCGAGGCTGGCGGCCTCAAGCTGCTGGCGCTGCATTTGATTGGCCAGCAACCCAGCCATGGCTACGACGTGATCCGCGCCGTGGGCGAGCTGGTCGGCGGCGACTACCAGCCCAGCCCCGGCACGATCTACCCCACCTTGAGCTACCTGGTGGACATGGGCCATGCAACGGCCAGCGAATCCGAAGGCGGCCGCAAGCGCTACACCATCACTGCCGAAGGCGAGCAGGCCCTGGCCGAGCAAGCCGATGCGCTGCAGCTGCTGCTGACGCGCCTGGCGCGCGGCAAGGACCGCGATGCCCGCCAGCGCCCGCCGCAGCTGGTACGCGCGATCGAGAACTTCAAGATGGCCCTGCGCCTGAAGATGGCGGGCGACGGCGAGACGGCACTGTCGGCCGAGCAGATCGACAAGATTGCCGCGCTGCTCGACGAGGTCGCTCTGAAGATCGAAAAGGCCTAGGCTGTTGCGCTGCCGCAGCAAAGCTTGCGCCATCGCCTGGCGCAGGCTTGGGGCCAAGGTATGCTTGGTGGATCGCCACAGCCGTGGCCCCCTTCAGCGAGCAAAACCATGCAACGACGCCACTTTGTAGCCGCCACCCTGGTCATGGGTAGCGGCTCCGTTTTTAGCCTGGCCGGATGCGCCTCCCGCCAGTCTGCCCATCCCCGTGCCGACCGTGCGCTGCACAAGGCGCTGACCCTGATCGAAGCCCAGAGCGGTGGCCGCCTGGGCGTTTATGCGTTCGATGCCGAGACCGGTGGCGAGGCCGGCTACCGCAGCGATGAACGCTTTCCGATGTGCAGCACCTTCAAGACCTTGCTGGCCGCCCATGTGCTGTACCTGGGGCAGACCGGTGCGCTCGACCTGGGCCAGCAGGTGCTGGTGACCTCGGCCGACATGGTGCCCTATGCGCCGGTGACGGAAAAGTACAAGGACCAGCCCGGTGGCATCAGCCTGCTGGAGCTGAGCGAGGCGATTGTGGTGCTGAGCGACAACGTGGCCGCCAACCTGCTGCTGCGCGCCAGCGGCGGGCCCGAAGCCTTGACGGCCTGGCTGCGCACCTTGGGCGACAAGGCGACACGCCTGGACCGCATCGAGCCGCTGCTCAACACGGCAGAGCCCGGCGACCCGCGCGACACCACCACGCCGCGTGCGATGCAGGCGACCCTGCAGGCACTGCTGCTGGGCGATGTGCTCAAGGGCTATGGCCGCGCGATGCTGCAGCAGTGGCTGAGCGACAGCCGCACCGGTGACAAGCGCGTGCGTGCGGGCCTGCCGCCGGAGTGGCGCGTGGGCGGCAAGACCGGTGCCGGTGCCCACAGCACCGCCAACGACTGCCTGATCGCCTGGCCCCATGCGGCCTCGGAAGGCCTGATCATCACCGCCTACCTGACCGGTGGCGAGCGCACGACCGCGCAAAGCGACGAGGTGATGGCCAAGGTGGGCGCAGCGATTGCGCAATGGCACGCTGCGCTGTAAACAACGCGGCTATTTGGCAGCTGGCTGGCGTGGCCCGGCCAGCAAGCCCTTGCACAGCTGCAGCAGCGCCCAGACCAGCACCAGCGGTATCACCAGGGTCTGCAGCGCAAACACCACCATCAAGGTCACCAAGCGCTCCACCTGCTGGTCAAGCTGCTGCTGCAGCTCGCCGAGCTTGTCGCGCAGCCCATCGCCCGGGTTGCGCACGAGATCCTGCACCCCCGATGCCGCCTGGCTGGCCGATTGCTGGGCCTGCTGGCCCCATAGTTTGAAGCGCTCCCAGAGGCTGGATGACGGCGCCACGGCGGGGCTGGCCGGCGGGGTGGGCGTGGCTGCGTCCGCAGCTGGCGCCTTGGCCGGGGCGCGCACATCAAACTGCTGCAACTGGCCCACCGCACCTTCGGTGGCGATCTGGTTTTCCTGGTAGGTCTGCGCGATGAAGTGCTGGAACAGCGCCTCGCTGCCGATGATGGTGACGGGCATCACCAGCCGGGTGAACAGCAGCACCACCAGCAAGCGGCTGAGCCAGGTCGGCACCGCCTGCTGGCGCCAGCGCAGCAGCAGCCAGGCCAGTGCGATGAGGCTGAGTACCCCTGTCACGCCATAGCTGCCCCCCATCGACAGCAGCAGCTTTTGCAGTCCAAACGCAATGCTGGCCCAGAGCATCCAGTCGGCAAACTGCGCCACCAGATCGCTGATGGGGGCCAGCACCTGGCCCAGGGTCAAGGTCAGGCCCACGCCCATCGGCTGCACGGCCAGCTCGGTGCCCTGCAGCACCGAGACGACGCTGTGCAGCGCACGGGCAGTCGCAAAACTGAGCAGGGAGCGTTGCAGGCCGTCGTCCACATAGCGGTCGGCCATGGTCTGAAAAGCCGGCAGCCAGCACAGCAGCACGGCCAGCACCAGCAGGGTGGCCAGTGTGATCTGGCGGGGTGTCCAACGGAAGGCGCCCGGCGGGCGCGGAGCGGAGGGAAGATTGTTCATCGGCTGGCGGCCAGCACTGTGGCCGTGGGTCGAAGGAACAACCGATTATTCCAGATACATCTGCGCGAGCTTTTGCTGTGCCTTTGCATCCACGCCCAGCACCTTTTCCACATAGTTGGGGATGCTGCCGTAGTCCTGCAGCACGGGCTGGATCGCGGCAGTCAGGAAGGGCTCCTGCACGCGCCACAGCACCTGCAGCACGTCCTCGGGGATGTGGGCGGCAGCGGCCACGGCTTCGGCCGGGCGGTGGTAGTAGTCGTTGGTCAGCAGGTAGTCCTGCAGCACGACATCCTGGGGCACGCCCAGGGTGGTCAACAGCAAGGTGGCGGCCCAGCCGGTGCGGTCCTTGCCGGCGGTGCAGTGGAAGACGATGGGCGCATCGCTGTCGAGCAGCATCTCGAAGAACTGCGCAAACGGGGCGGCATGGTCGTGGATGAAGCTGCGGTAGGTGTCCTGCATCAGCTCCACCGTGTGGGCGGGGGTCAGACGCTGGCCTTGCTGCATCAGGCTAAAGGCGCGCTGCACCAGGGTCGGCTCGATGGCCAGCGAGTGGTGCTGGAGGCCGTCAATCGCATAGTGGTCCACCGTCTGCTCGCGCTGGCCACGAAAATCGGCCGAGCGGGCCACGCCCAGCTCGCGCAGCAGCTGCAGTTGGGATGCGGGGCTGAGCAAGGCCAGGTGATCGGAGCGGAACAGCTTGCGCCAGCGCACGGTGCGGCCGTCCAGACCCTGGTAGCCGCCCAGGTCGCGGAAATTGGTGGTGCCCGCCAGCGGCAGGTGGCGGGTATAGGCCTCAGCGGTGGCCACGGGGGTAAGCGCTGCAGATTCGGCTTGGATGGGCATCCTTTGTTTATAGCCCATCTCCAAGTCCGGGGTGCGACGCCAGGGTGTCATCGGCAGGCCCGGCGCTACGGCAGCGGGCCGCTCTGTCTCAACTGTGACGGCCTGGCACGCGGCGCATGGCACCATTTGCAGGCCCCCTTACCCGAAGACCGCACCATGGATTTTTCCCTGTCCCCCGAACTGCTGGCGCTGCGCGACAAGACCCGCGCCTTTATCGCCGAGCAGGTGATACCGCTGGAGAACGATGCCCGGCAAAGCCGCCATGGCCCCGATGAGGCGCTGCGCCGCGAGCTGGTGGAGCGCGCCCGCGCGGCCGGTCTGCTCACGCCCCATGCGTCGCGCGAGCTGGGCGGGCTGGGGCTGACGCACGTCGAGAAGGCGGTGGTGTTTGAAGAGGCCGGCTACTCCTGGCTGGGCCCGACGGCGCTGAACATCCATGCGCCCGATGAAGGCAATATCCACCTGATGGAGGCGGTCGCCACCCCGGCCCAGCAGGCGCGCTGGCTGCGCCCGCAGGTCGCGGGCCAGCTGCGTTCCTGCTTTGCGATGACCGAGCCCGCACCGGGTGCCGGCTCCGACCCGGCGGCGCTGGCCACGGTGGCGGTGCGCGATGGCGATGACTACCTGATCAGCGGGCAGAAATGGTTCATCACCGGTGCCGAAGGGGCGGACTACGCCATCATCATGGCCCGCACCGAAGACGGTGGCGCCACGATGTTTCTGAGCGATATGGACCAGCCCGGCATCACGCTGGAGCGCTCGATGGATGCGATGGATGCCTGCTTTACCGGCGGCCACGGCGTGCTGCGCTTTGACCAGCTGCGCGTGCCGGCCAGCGCCATTCTGGGCGAGGTCGGCAAGGGCTTTCGCTATGCCCAGGTGCGCCTGGCGCCCGCGCGGCTGACGCACTGCATGCGCTGGCTGGGCCAGGCCCGGCGCGCGCAGGATGTGGCGCTGGCCTATGCCCGCCGCCGCACGGCCTTTGGCAGGCCGCTGTCCTCGCACGAGGGCGTGGGCTTCATGCTGGCCGACAACGACATGGACCTGCACACCGCGCGCCTGCACATCTGGCACACCGCCTGGCTGCTGGACCAGGGCGAGCAGGGCAGCTATGAATCGAGCCGCGCCAAGGTGGTCTGCTCCGAGGCCGAATGGCGCGTGGTGGACCGCTGCGTGCAGATCCTGGGCGGCCAGGGCGTGACCATGGAGACCCCGGTGATGCGCATCTTCATGGACATGCGCGCCTTCCGCATCTACGACGGCCCCAGCGAGGTGCACCGCTTCAGCATGGCGCGCAAGCTGGTGCAGGCGGCCGAGAAGGATGCGCAGGCCGAGCGCGGCGTGCCCGCGATTATCCAGGCGGTGCCCGCAGCACCGCGCCCGCTGTGAACGCCGCCAGCCACAGCCCGCAGGCGCTGGCGCAGCGGCTGCAGCCTTATCTGCACGGCCTGGGCCTGTCGAGTGGTGAGCCGGTTGCCGTCAGCGTGCTGGCGGGCGGCCAGTCCAACCCCACCTACAAGCTGCAGCTGGGCGGGCGGCAGATGGTGCTGCGCAAGCAGCCCGCGGGCAGCCTGGTGGCCGGTGCCCACGCGATCGACCGCGAGCACCAGGTGATGCAGGCCTTGGCCGGCACAGCCGTGCCGGTGCCCCGCATGCTGGCCTATTGCGACGATGCCGAACTGCTGGGCACGCCGTTCTACCTGATGGATTTTCTGGACGGCCGGGTGCTGGTGGACCCGGCCTTGCCCGGCATGCAGGCGGCCGAGCGCGGCGCGCTGTACCGCGAGATGAACCGTGTCATTGCCGCGCTGCACCAGCTGGCCCCGGCCGCGCTGGGCCTAGGCAGCTATGGCCGCCCGGGCGGCTATGTGGCGCGCCAGACCAGGCGCTGGAGCCAGCAGACCCAGCAGTTGCGGGTGCCGGTAGACGCTGCGATGCAGCAGCTGATGGACTGGCTGCCCCGGCATCTGCCGCAGGCCGAGGAGACCACGCTGGTGCATGGTGACTACCGGCTGGACAACCTCGTCTGGCACCGCAGCGAGCCGCAGATCATCGGCGTGCTGGACTGGGAGCTGTCCACTCTGGGCGATCCGCTGGCCGACCTGGCCTACCACGGCATGGCCTGGCGCGTGCCGCCCGCGCTGTGGCGCGGCATGGGTGGTTGTGATCTGGCGGCGCTGGGCATCCCCGACGAGCGCCAGTACCTGGCGCTGTATGCCGAGCGCACGGGCCGCGACCCAGGGCCTCTGTGGGAGTACTACCTGGCCTTCAACCTGTTCCGCATGGCCGCCATCCTCTACGGCATTGCGCAGCGCGCCGCCGATGGCACGGCCGCTGCTGCCGATGCAGTGGCAACGGGCGCCAAGGCCGGCCCGCTGGCAGCGCTGGGCTGGCAATGTGCGCAGGCTTTTGAGCGCGGCTGATCGGCTTTGAGGCGGCTGCACGCCCGGCGACGGCGGCGGGCGTGCAGGCCCCTTTCAAACGCAGCACCCAGGCGGCCGGTGGGCCGCCTGGGTGGGTGGTTTCAACGATCAGGCATGGCCTTGGGCGGGGTGGTTCACCGACAGGAAATGCTGGACCACTGGGGGTTCGCTGCCTTGGTGGTACTGCGCCACTTCGCTTTGCACATCGGCATCGCTATGGGTCACCCGCTTGTGCTGGCGCAGGTGCTCGGCCCAGGATTCCACCTGGAACCACTCCATGAAGTGGTCCTCGGAAGCGGTGTCCTGCACGATGCCCCAGGCATAGGCGCCATCGCGGCGGCGGGCGGCTGACAGGCGGGCGAGAGCCTTGAGGAAGGGGGCATAGTTGTCCTTGGCCACGTGGTAGCGGATCTGGATCATCACCGGGCCCCGGTCCTTGTCGACCGGGTGGGCGGTCAGCGGCTCGGGCCAGTGGTTGGATGGGACCAGGTCGGCCTCGCCTTCGGGCAGCTTGATGCGGTGGGCGATCAGGCCCATCACCACCAGGCCGGCAGCACCCACCAGCAAGGTGCTGGGCACACCCAGTGCCTTGGCGGTAAAGCCCCAGCTCAGACTGCCGAAAGTCATCGCGCCGTTGAACACGGTCAGGTAGACGGCCAGCGCACGGCCCCGCACCCAGTTGGGCAGGATGGCCTGGGCGGCACCGTTGAGCGTGGTGAGCGCGGTGATCCAGGACTGGCCCAGCAGCAGCAGCGCCAGCACGGCAGCCCATTGGGGCGGCGACACCGCCAGGAAGGCCATCACGGCAGCCGAGACCAGGGCCGACATCAGCAACAGGCCATCGGACGACAGGCGGGCGCGCAGCTTGGGCAGCAGGAAGGCACCGCCAATGGCACCGACACCAACGGCGCCCAGCAGCACACCGTAGAAGCCGGCACCGCCGCCCAGCAGCTGGCGGGCCACCAGGGGCAGCAGTGCCCAGACCGAGCTGGCCAGTGCGAAGAACAGGAAGGCACGCAGCAGCACCACATGCAGCTCGCGGCTGGAGCGGGCATAGCGCAGGCCGGCACGGAAGGCGCCTGCAAAGCGCTCGCTCAGGTCGTCTTGCTCGGCCTTGGGGCGCGGCCACCACAGCAGCGCCGCAATCACAAAGGCGTAGCTGATCACATCCACCCCGTAGGTGACCGAGGCACCCAGGCCGGCCAGCACCACACCACCCAAAGCCGGGCCGATGGCGCGGGCAATGTTGATGCCCAGCGAGTTGAGCGCTACCGCTGACTTGAGGTCACGCTTGGCGACCAGCTCGGGCACGATGGCCTGCCAGGTCGGGCCCATCAGCGCGGCGCCAATGCCACCCAGAAAGGTCAGTGCCACCAGCGAGCCCACGGTCTGCAAGCCCATCGCCGACAGGGTCATCAAGGTGACGCTGACGCAGGCCAGCAGCACCTGGATGGCGATCAGAAACTTGCGGCGGTCCAGGATATCGGACAGCACGCCTGCCGGGATGGCCAGCAAAAAGGCCGGGGCCGAGGCTGCCGCCTGCACCAGCGCGACGGCCGTTGGCGATGGCGACAGGTCGGTCATCAGCCAGGCGCTGGCCACATCGCGCACAAAGCTGCCGGTGTTGCCGACGACGGTGGCGATCCACAGCACGGCAAACAGCTTTTGCTGCAAGGGGGCAAAGCTGCCGCCGGAAGGCGGGGCCGGGGCAGCGGGCTGCGCCGGGGGATGGTCGGAGTGGTTGTGGTTCATGGAGGTGCTCGGATCGGGGGCTGAGCCGGAGGGGTACCGGGTCAGCGGAAATGGGCGGGGGTGGGTGGTGTGGCGGGGATCAGGACATCCAGCAGGAGCAGCCCAGTGCGCCAAAGAAGCCTTGCATGTCGGAGGCTGGCACCTTGGAGGCCCAGGCATCGGCATGCTGGTGGCCGTGCATGCCGCAGTGGCTGCCGCAGCCGCAGCCAGCAGCCAGGCTGCGGTAGCGGGCGGGGTTCAGCGAGTGTTTGCCGGCACCTTCGGGCTCGCCCCAGGCGCCATAGCCACCAAAGCGGCGCACGGGCGACCAGTCGGGCATCGCAGGGGGCAGCGGGTTGTCGTCATGGCGGGCAAAGCTGCCTGCGCCGTACACCACCCGGCCACCGACCACGGTCAGGTCCGAGGTGAGGAAGGAGATTTCATCCTCGGGCACCTGGAAATAGTCCTTGCTCGGCACGATCAGGTCGGCAAACTGGCCCACCTGGATGCGGCCACGCGCACCTTCCTCGTTGGAGAACCAGGCCACGTTCTCGGTCCACATGCGCAGCGCGGTTTCGCGGTCGAGCAGGTTGCGCTCGGGGTACATCTGCATGCCGCCGACGGTCTTGCCGGTCACCATCCAGGACAGCGACACCCAGGGGTTGTACGAGGCCACGCGGGTGGCATCGGTACCGGCGGAGACCTTGACGCCTTTTTCCAGCATCTTCTTCACGGGCGGTGTGGCTTCCATCGCCTGGTGGCCATAGCGCTCGGCAAAGTACTCGCCCTGGTAAGCCATGCGGTGCTGCACGGCAATGCCGCCACCCAGCGCGGCGATGCGGTCGATCGAGCGGTCGGAGATGGTTTCGGCATGGTCAAAGAACCAGTTCAGGCCGTCGATGGGGGTTTCCTGGTGCACCTTTTCGAAGACATCGAGCGCGCGGCTGATGGTCTCGTCATAGGTGGCATGCAGGCGCCAGGGCCATTGGTTCTGCACCAGCACGCGCACGACGTCTTCGAGCTCGGTCTCCATCTGCGGGGGCATGTCGGGGCGGGGCTGGCGAAAGTCTTCAAAGTCGGCCGCCGAGTACACCAGCATCTCGCCGGCGCCGTTGTGGCGGAAGTAGTCGTTGCCCTGCTTGTACTTGACCGACTGGGTCCACTGCAGAAAGTCGTCCTTTTCTTCCTTGGGCTTTTGCGTGAACAGGTTGTAGGCCAGGCGCACGGTGATCTGGCCTTGCTTGTTGAGTTCTTCGATGACCTGGTAGTCATCGGGGTAGTTCTGCGAGCCGCCACCGGCGTCGATGACACCGGTTACGCCCAGGCGGTTGAGCTCGCGCATGAAGTGGCGCGTGGAGTTGACCTGGTAATCGAAGGGCAGCTTGGGGCCCTTGGCCAAGGTGGAATAGAGGATGGTGGCATTGGGCTTGGCCAGCAGCAGGCCCTGCGGGTTGCCCTGGCTGTCGCGCACGATTTCGCCACCTGGTGGCTGGGGCGTGTCGCGGTGGTAGCCCACGGCACGCAGCGCCGCGGCGTTGAGCAGGGCGCGGTCATACAGGTGCAGCAGGAACACGGGGGTGTCCGGCGCAATCGCATTGATCTCGGCCAGGGTCGGCAGGCGCTTTTCGACAAACTGGTGCTCGGTAAAACCGCCCACCACGCGCACCCACTGCGGTGCGGGTGTGATCGCCACCTGCTGGCGCAGCATCTCCAGCGCATCGGCGAGCGAGCGCACGCCGTCCCAGCGCAGCTCCATGTTGAAGTTCAGACCGCCGCGAATCACATGGGTGTGGTTGTCAAACAGGCCGGGCAGCGCACTGCGGCCTTGCAGGTCGACCTTGCGGGTGCCGCTGCTGGCCAGCGCCAGCACCTCGGCATCACTGCCCACCGCGACAAACTTGCCATCGCGGATGGCCACGGCGCTGGCCGTGGGCTGGGCCTTGTTCAACGTAGTGAAGCGGCCGTTGTGAAAAATGGTGTCGGGGCTGGAGGTGGTCATGGCAGTGGCGTGCTGGGTGGGTGGTGAGGGGTGGCGGCGGTGGGAGTCTGGGCCTGCGTGCGAAGACGCCAGCCCCCACCTGGAAGCAATTAAACAGCAGGCTTGGGGCCGATGGTGTTGCCGTGCTGTGCACGCTCGGGCGCCTTGTGCACCATCGTGTAGGCATAGTCCACGCCCATGCCGTAGGCACCGGAGTGTTCGCGCACGATGTCCATCACCGCGTCATAGGTCTCGCGCTTGGCCCAGTCGCGCTGCCATTCCAGCAGCACCTGCTGCCAGGTGACGGGCACCACACCGGCCTGCACCATGCGCTGCATGGCCTGGTTGTGCGCTTCGAGCGAGGTGCCGCCCGAGGCGTCGGCCACCATGTAGATCTCGTAGCCGGCGTCGTGCATGGCGCTCAGTGCAAAGGTGGTGTTGCAGACCTCGGTCCACAGGCCGGAGACGATGATCTTCTTGTGGCCCTTGGCGACGTTGGCGGCCAGCGCATCACGCACATTCTGGTCGTCCCAGGAGTTCATCGAGGTGCGCTCCAGGATGGGGTTGCCGGGGAACACATTCAGCAGCTCGGGGTAGGTGTGGCCGGAGAAGCTGTGGGTCTCGACCGTGGTGATGGTGGTCGGCACGCCGAACACCTTGGCCGCCTTGGCCAGGCCCACCACATTGTTCTTCAGAGTCTGGCGGTCGATGGACTGCACACCGAAGGCCATCTGGGGCTGCTGGTCGATGAAGATCATCTGGCTGTTGGCGGGGGTCAGGACTTCGAGGAATCGTTTGTTGGTCATGGTGCGTGCTCCTGGAAAAGTGAAAACGGGAAAGGCGTGTGTTTAAAAAAGGAATCTGGGCTGACTTAGTTCAGAGCCGGTGCATCCACCAGCACGATTTCGGTGTCTTCGGTGGCAGTGATGCGGATCGTGGTTTCGCCATGGATCGCGGCACCATCGCGGCTGGACAGCGCCACACCATTGACCGAGGCACTGCCCTTGGCAAGGACCAGGTAGCCATAGCGGTCGGCATGCGCAAAACCGTAGTCCAGGCTTTCGCCGGCCTTGATCGTGGCACCCAGCACCCGGGCATTGGCACGGATGGGCAGCGCATCGCCATCACCGTCCATGCCGCTGGCCAGGGTCACAAACTTGCCGCTGCGGTCGCCCTTGGGGAAGGGCTTGGCGCCCCAGCTGGGCTTGTCGCCCTGGCGGTCGGGCAGGATCCAGATCTGGAAGATGCGGGTCGTCGTGGACTCCAGGTTGTATTCCGAGTGGCGCACGCCGCTGCCGGCGCTCATCACCTGCACATCACCGGCTTCGGTGCGGCCCCGGTTGCCCAGGCTGTCTTCGTGGGTGATGGCACCTTCACGGACATAGGTGATGATTTCCATGTCGGCATGGCCGTGCGGTGGGAAGCCGGTTTGAGGCGCGATGGTGTCATCGTTCCAGACCCGCAGAGCGCCCCAGTTCACGCGCTGGGCGTCACGGTAGTCGGCAAAAGAGAAGTGGTGCTTGGCATCGAGCCAACCGTGGTTGGCACCGCCCAGGCTGTCAAAGCTGCGTCGTTCAATCATGTCTTTCTCCAGGTGTTTGTCGTCGATGAAGAAAGTGTAGGCCGCGTTGAATATGATTAAAATAGAAAATATAGAAAAGCATTCATTCCATATTTGATGTGATCGAGAAAGCGATGAAGCAATGAGCAAGCTGCCTGACCTGGAGGCCTGGGCCATTTTTGCGAAGGTGGCCGAGACCGGATCGTTCGCGCGCACCGCTGCCGAGCTGGCGCTGTCGCAGGCAACGGTGTCCAAGGCCATCACGCGGCTGGAGGGCCGCATGAAGACCAGCCTGTTCCACCGCACCTCGCGCCGCATGGCACTGACGGACGCCGGCAGTAGCGCGCTGGAGCGGGCCACGCGCATCCTGCAGGAAGGCGAGGCGGTGGAGGCCGATATCACCGACCGATCCACCAGCCTGCGCGGCCAGATCCGCATTGCCGCGCCGATGTCGTTCGGCATTGCGCGGCTGTCGCCGATCCTGCCCCGGTTCATGGCGATGCACCCGGATGTGGAGCTGAACCTGCACTTTGCCGACGAGCAGGTGGACCTGATCCGCGACCGTTTCGACCTGGCGCTGCGCATTGCCAACCTGAGCGATTCGAGCCTGATTGCGCGCACCTTGTGCAAGGTGCGCATCTTGCTGGTGGGGTCGCCGGCCTACTTCGAGCGCTATGGTCGCCCGGTGCACCCGCGTGATCTGGCCAAGCACAAGGGCCTGCAGTACAGCCTGGCGCGCTATGGCACCAGCTGGCGCTTTCGCCATGCAAGGCATGGCGAGTACACGCAGGTGATGCCGATACAGATGCAGGTGAACAATGCCGAGGCGCTGCAACCGGCGCTGCTGGCCGGCATGGGCCTGGCCTTGCAGCCCTCGTTTCTGGTGTGGCAGGAGCTGCGCGATGGCAGCCTGCAGACCGCCATGCCGGGCTGGGAGGCGGATGTGCTGTCGCTCAACATCGTCACCCCGCCGGGCCGCAGCCGGCCCGCGCGCGTGCAGGCCTTCATGGACTATGCGGCCCAGCAGTTCATCAACGAGCCCTGGGCGGAGCTGCCGCCGCAGCTCAACGAGGACCCGCTGGCCGTGTGACGCCGGCTTGGACCTTTAGCGCGCTGCCGCTGCAGCCGCCACCGCACGCGGTGTGCGCCGGCCCCAGTTCATCACCACGGTCCCGGCGATCGCCATCGCGCCACCCAGCAGCATCGAGGCATCGATCTGCTCACCCAGCCACAGGGCCGAGCAGGCCACGCCAATCACCGGCACCAGGGTGATGTAGCCGGATGCGGCACCGGCGCCCAGCGCCTTGACACCATCAAAGTACCAGGCGTAAGCCAGCGCCGTGGACCCCCAGGCCAGGAACAGCAGTGCGCCCCAGGCGGGCAGGCCGGCATTGAAGGCCTGGGCCATGCCCTGCGTCCCTTCCACCACCAGGCTTGCGGCCAGCAGCATGACCGCGCCGATGGTGGCGGTGACCGCAGTGGTGGACAGCGCATCAACCCCGGCCAGTATCGCCCGGCCCAGCAGGGTGTAGCTGACCCAGCAGGCCACGCAGCCCAGGATCAGCAGCTCGCCCTGGCCCAGGCCGCCGGCCAGCAGCTGGGCCGGATCGCCGTGCGAGATGACCAGCACGGCCCCCAGCGCTGCCAGCGCCATGCCCAGCGCGATGGTGCGGTTGATGCGTTCACGAAAGATCCAGGCGGCCAGCAGCAAGGTGAGCACCGGGTTGAGCGTGATGACGAGCGCCGCCTTGCTGGCGGGCAGGTACTGCAGGCCGCTCAAAAAGCAGGCGGCGTAGCCAAACACGCCGGTGGCTGCAGCGGCCACCATGCCGAGCCAGCGCTTGGGCGACCATTGCCTGAGCCCGCGCATGCCGCCTGCGGCATAGAGCCAGACCAGCAGCACCACGGCGGCCAGCACAAAACGCAGGCCTGACGCCGCCAGCGGCGGCATGTGCTGGGCGACGATGCGGCCGCTGGGCCAGGAGGCGCCCCAGAGCAAGGCCATGCCGATCAAACGCAGGTGCGAGGCGGCCTGCGGGCCGAAGGTATTTTGTAAATTCATGTGTGGATTGCCCGGCCGAACCCGGCACGCACAACGCACCCCAGCAGGCCCGGGGGCGACTATAGCGACTGTGCGGGCTGGGTGGTTGGCAGGCCGGCGACAGGTGACCAGAGCGAGGGGCTAAGCAGTGGCGCTGGCACAGCCCGGCACTGTTGTGTGTTGGCTGCAAACCGGCAGCGATGATGGTGGATACTGCGCGACAAGCGTGCGTTTTCAGCCGCCTGGCAGCGCCGCTATAGTGGCGGCTGCCCGACCGACCCCCTTCTTTTCCCACCCCTGCAAGGAGACTTTCATGTTCAGCCACATCATGCTCGGCACCAGCGATCTGGAGAAATCACGCCAGTTCTACGATGCCTTCCTCGCCGAGCTGGGCGTGCCCCCGGGTGCCGCCAACAAGAACCGCTATTTCTGGCGCGGCAATGGCGGCACCTTCAGCGTCAGCACCCCCATCAATGGCGAGGCAGCCAGCATCGGCAATGGCAGCACCACCGGCTTTGCCGCCAGCAGCACCGAGCAGGTCGACAAGGCCCATGCGGTGGGCGTGGCCCATGGCGGCGTGGCCTGTGAAGACCCACCGGGCTGGCGCGGCGAAGGCCCTGCAGCCCTGTACCTGGCCTACCTGCGCGATCCCGATGGCAACAAGCTCTGCCTGGCCTACCGCAAGCCCAAGGTTTAATCCGCCCCCGTAAAAACGCCCCGCAGCTGCGGGGCGTTTTTCGTTGGGGGGTGTCAGACCTTTGCGCCGCGCCGCCCGCCCAAGGTGATCCAGGTCAGCAGCACGCCACACAGCGCGCCGGTGGCCATGCCCACCACCATCGGCAGCGGTTTGCCGCTGGAGAACACGCCCACAATCTGCATGGCCACCGCACCGGTCAGCATCTGCAGGGTGCCCAGCAAGGCCGACGCTGTGCCGGCGATCTGGCCATGCGCCTCCAGCGCCAGCACCGAGGTCGTCGGGATCACCAGGCCCATCAAGCCGCTGGCAACAAAGTACAGGCCAATCAACACGGCGAGCTGGTCGCCGCCCATCAGGTAATAGGCCAGCAGGCAGCACATCACCACGCCGCTGGCGGTGGCGGCCAGTTTGACAACGGGCACCAGCCCAAAGCGTTTGCCCAGCATGCCGGTGAACTGCGCAGCGCCGATAAAGGCAATCGCATTGAACGCAAAGGCCATGCTGTACTGCGTGGTGCTGAGGCCATAGTGGTTGATCAGCACAAAGGGCGAACCCGCCAGGTAGACGAAGAAGCCGGCCATCGCGCAGGCGCCGATGAACACCAGCCCCAGGTAGTGCCAGTCACGCAGCAGCAGGCCATAGGCTTTGAGCACGCCGCCCAGGCTGCTGTCCACCCCATGGCTGGCCGCGCGGGTCTCGGGCAGGCCACGCGCCATTGCGGCCATGCCGATGAGGGCGGCAGCGGCCACCACCCAGAACACCATGCGCCAGCCGCCGACCGCAATCACCCCGCTGCCGGCCAGCGGCGCGAGGATTGGCGAGACGCTGAACACCAGCATCAGCAGCGACATCATGCGGGCGGCCTCATGGCCGGTGTGCAGGTCACGCACCACTGCACGCGGAATGGCCATGCCCGCTGCCGCGCCCAGGCCCTGGACAAAGCGCAGCACCACCAGGGTGTGAATATCCTGCGCCAGCGCGCAGCCGACACTGGCCAGCACGAAAATGGCCAGGCCCAGGTAGAGCGGCTTCTTGCGGCCCCACATGTCGGCCAGGGTGCCAAACAGCGGCTGGCCCACGCCCAGCGCCAGGAAGAAGGCCGTCAGGCTGGCTTGCACGGCCCCGACGGGCGCTTGCAGGCTGGCGCCAATCTGCGGCAGCGCCGGCAGGTACATGTCGATGGCAAAAGGGCCAATGGCCGATAGCAGGCCCAGGATGAAAACCAGGCGCAGGGAGATGGCTGAAGACATACGCGTTACAGACACGCAGGCCGTGGGCCTGCGGTCGTTCATAGGGTTCGGTGTCGGAAAAGGCCTGTGGGTGCGGAACGCGAGGGTTCAGGCACCCAGGCCGGATGCAGCGTGTGCATCGAGAGGGATCTGCATTATTGCACCAGGCCGCCGCCATCGTCCGTTGCAAGGCTGCTTGGCAGCACCTGCCTCTGCCCCCGTGCCGGCTAGGGGGTGGCGGTCTGCGCGCTGTGCTGGGCCAGATGCCGGGCGGCATAGGCCTCGTACCAGGGCAGGCAGCCGGGGTTGGCCATGGTCTGGGGGTTCAGCACCTTGCCCGCAGGCTGGCCCAGGAGCAACTTCTTGATCGGCAGCTCCAGCTTTTTGCCGGTCAGGGTGCGCGGCACTTCGGCCACCTGCACGATGGTGTCGGGGACAAAGCGGGGTGACAGCGCGGTGCGTATCGCCTGCGCGATGCGGTCCTGGAGGGCGGCATCGAGCACCAGGCCCTCGCGCAGCACGACAAACAGCGGCATATAGCTGTCGCGGCCCAGGTACTCCAGGTCGATGACCATCGAATCCTGCACCTCGGGCAGCGCCTCGATCGCGTTGTAGATTTCGCTGGTGCCCATGCGCAGGCCCTGGCGGTTGATGGTGGCATCGCTGCGGCCATAGATCACGCAGCTGCCGTCGCTGTTGATCTGAATCCAGTCGCCGTGGCGCCAGATGCCGGGCCAGTGGTCGAAATAGCTGTCCAGGTAGCGCTGCTTGCCCGGGTCGTTCCAGAAGTACAGCGGCATCGACGGAATGGGCCGGGTGCAGACCAGCTCGCCCACCTCGTCGCGCACGGGCTGGCCCTGCTCGTTCCAGGCCTCCACCGCATGGCCCAGCCAGCGGCACTGCATGCGCCCGGGTGCCTGGGGCAGGCTGCGGTTGCCGCCGATGAAGGCGCCGCAGAAATCGGTGCCGCCCGAGATATTGCACCAGAACACCTCGGCAGCCCCCGCAGCCGCCAGCTGGGCGCTGCCCCAGCGCTGCACTTCGGGGGCGAGCGGCGAGCCGGTGCTGCCCAACGTGCGCACCTGTTGCAGGCCGGCGATGGCGCCCACGTCCAGACCGGCTTTCATGCAGTTGCTGTAATAGGCGGCCCCTGCGCCAAAGATGGTGGTGCGGTGCCGGGCCGCAAAACGCCACAGCACCCCCCAGTCGGGCTGGCTGCTGCTGCCTGCCGGATGCCCGTCGAAGATGGTGATCGTGGTACCAAACAGCAGGCCGCTGACCTGGATGTTCCACATCACCCAGCCGGTGGAGCTGTACCAGAGAAAGCGCTCGCCGGCATGGCTGTCGCTGTAGCTGGCGCCCAGGTCGTTGTGCAGGCCCGCCACATGCAAGGCCAGCAGGATGCCGCCAGTGCCGTGCACGATGGGTTTGGGCAGGCCGGTGGTGCCGCTGGAGTAGACGATCCAGATCGGGTGGTCAAAGGGCAGCCATTCGGGCTCAAAGCCGGCCACAGCCTGCGCATCCTGGCCGGTTGTGGCCCAGTCCCAGCGGTGGCTGCCCACCGGGGCGGCGGCATAAGGGGTCTGCACGGTCAGGCAGTGCTGCACCGTGGGCAGCTCGGCCAGCAAGGACTGCAGCACGGCACTGCGGTCCAGCGGCTTGCCGCCGTAGTACACACCGTCGACGGCGATCAAGGCCTTGGGCTCAATCTGCTTGAAGCGGTCCACCACCGCAGCCACGCCCATGTCGGGGGCGCAGACGCTCCAGACCGCGCCGAGGCTGACGCAGGCCAGCATCGCGACCACTGTCTCGGGGATATTGGGCATGTAGGCGGCCACCCGGTCGCCCCGGCCAATGCCCAGGCTGCGCAGCGCCACTGCCACCGAGGCCACCTGGCGCTGCAGCTCGGGCCAGGCCATCTCGCGCACCTGGCCCAGCTCGTTGTCGCTGACGATCGCCGGCACCCCGGCTTGATGGGCAGCTGCCGCATGGCGCAGCAGCTGGCGCGGCAGGCTGACCTGGGCACCGCTGAACCAGCGCGCATCGGGCATGGGATCGGCGCTCAGCACCTCGGTGATCAGCGTCGGGGATTCGAGCTGGTAGTAGTCCCAGATGCTGCGCCAGAAATCGGCCAGATGCGCCACGGACCAGGCGTGCAGGGCCTCGTAGTCCTCAAACTGCAGGCCATGCTGCTGGCTGAGCCATTGTTCATAGTGCTGGATCTGGGGCAGGGGGGAGGAAGCAGAGGTGGTCATGGCAGATGAGAAAGCTTTTGCCGAGCGTACGCAAAGCGGGGCCCGCTTGCACGAGGGGAAGCACGCAAGCTGTCACCCTGGCAGCAGGGACTGTTTTTCACAGGGATGGACCCGCCGCTTCTGCTTTGCAATGTTATTTTTTGTCAGCCTGCTCAAGCCCTTTGCCGGCGCAGCGATTGGCTTGCTGGCACAATTCGCGCCCGGGTGCTGACGGGCGCCTTTCGTTTTTTCCTACACAGTGCTGACCTGCCTGCAAGCGATCATCACCACGCAGGCGCTGCATGTCGTGCAGCGCAGGCAGAGGCCCCGGGCGCAGACCCCGGGAGCCAGGCAAGGCAGAGGGGATGGAAGGCGAGGAGCCCGCGTGCTGCGTCCGAGGACATAAGCGCTGCACGGTGACTGCAAGATGCATGCAATTGCACTGCATTGGTCACAAAATAAAGCATCCACGCTGGAACTTACTCGATAGGCTCGGGTTCTCAATCGTCGCGCTCTGGCGCATGGTTGGTCTTCCCTGCACGCCCTGGAAACCAGCGGCAACGCGGGAACCGCAAAGCCCGATGGGTCAGCTTTCGTGCCGCTTGGCGCGTTAAGCACAGATGTTTAATTCCCAGCAAGCACTGCTGGGGGCGGCCTTCGGGCCTGGCCCCGGCAGCGCAAAGAAACGACACCCAGTCTGGGAGCGCAGCAACGGCCATGGGGCCTGCTGCGGTTAGATGGAGATCATTGGTTTTGTCTGGATTCCGTATGAAATACAACCCTGCGCTGGACGGTATGCGCGCAGTGGCAATCGTCCTGGTGTTTCTGTCGCACGCCCATGCGCCGATGTTTGATGGCGCTTTCTTTGGCGTGGATCTGTTCTTTGTGCTCAGCGGTTTCCTGATCACCTCGCTGCTGCTCAAGGAGCACCAGCAATCGGGCCGCCTCGACTTCTGGCGCTTTTACAAGCGCCGCTTCCTGCGCCTGGGCCCGGCGCTGCTGCTGTTCCTGGCTGCCTACTGGCTGTTTGCGCCGCTGATCTGGCCGGGCCTCGATGATGTGAACCAGGATGTGGTGGTCTCGGCGCTGTACCTGGCCGACTACGGCATCGCCTTCTTTGACAGCCCGGACACCCTGCTGCACATGTGGTCGCTGTCGGTGGAAGAGCACTTCTACCTGATCTGGCCACCGCTCCTGGTGCTGCTGCTGGCGCATACGGCGCGCAAGCAGCTGTGGCGCCCGGTGCTGCTGCTGGTGGTGCTGATGTTTGTCTGGCGCGCCTACTGGGTGGCCCAGGGCCAGCACTTCTATGAAATCTTCTTCCGCTTCGACACCCGCGCCACCGGGATGCTGCTGGGCAGTGCACTGGCCGCTGTCGCCGTGCACCGCCCTGAGTGGATGGACGCGCTGCACGCCCGCCAGAAATACCTGCTGTGGCTGCTGCCGGTGCTGCCCTTTGCAGTGATTGGCTACGAATGGGACGACGCCGGTGCGCTGCTCTGGGGTTTTGCGCTGGTCGAACTGGTCGCCGCCGCCATCATCGTTGCGGTGAGCAAGCAAAAGGGGGTGTTGTTCGACATGCTGAGCCTGCCGGCGCTGGTCTGGGTCGGCAAGATGTCCTACGGTATCTACCTGTGGCACTACCCCGTGGTGCGCCTGCTGCGCGCCCACACCGACTGGCAGTGGGTGGTGATTTTGGGCCTGCCGATCTCGGCTGCCTTTGCTGCGCTGTCCTTCTACACGATCGAGCGCTGGGCACTGGGCCTGCGTGACCGCTCCGGCAGCAGCAAGCCGGTGGCGCAGCCAGCGGGATCGCGCACCGCATAAGCGGCCGCCTCTCCCCACAAAGCCGGGCCTTGCCCGGCTTTGTGTTTCTTGCAAGGCACTTCTGCATGGTAAAAAAGCGGGGTTTGATTTACACAGGCCTTGCCATGACCTCAGCGTTCCCCTCCGCGCCCATCGCCTCATCCGACGAGGTACTGCAATTCTGGTTGGGCAGCACCCGCCCCAGCAACGGCGAGGCCTTGCAGCACAAGCAGCAGTGGTTCAGCAAGTCCGATGCATTCGATGCGCGCATTCGCGAACGCTTTGGCACGACCGTGCAGGCGGCGTTGAGCGGCGATCTGCCTGGCTGGACCGATGGCGTCTGGGACACGCTGGCCCGCATCCTCTTGCTCGACCAGTTCACGCGCAATATCTACCGGGGCACGCCGCAATCCTTTGCCGGGGATCCGCAAGCGCTGCAGCTGGCCCTGGGCTTGTGCGACAGCGGCCTGGACCAGCAACTGCCGGCAGTGGTGCGGGTATTTGTTTATCTGCCACTCGAGCATGCCGAGGATGCGGTATTGCAGCAGCGCAGCGTGGATCTGTTCACCCGATTGCGGGACAGCCACCCCGAACCTGCCGAGCTGCAGACCTACCTGCAGGGCACCTGGGACTATGCGCTGCGCCACCAGGACGTCATCGCCCGGTTTGGGCGTTTTCCACACCGCAATGCGATCCTGGGCCGCAGCAGCACCGCCCAGGAGCAGGCCTATCTGGCCCAGCCCGGCGCCGGCTTCTGAACTTTTTGCGCAAGCACTGTAGACCTTGTCTCACAGACGCGGACGGTGTGGGCGCGTACCTTGTCAGGGTAGTGTTCAATAACAGCCACCCCCAAAAGGAAGCCGCGATGCTAGACAAAACCCGCACCCCGCTGGCGCTTGATACCAAGCGTCTCGACGCCGCCAAGAACAGCCTGGAAGAAGGCGCCGTGCTGCCGGATGACACGCCTTTCCGCGAGGACATCATTCGCCTGCTCAACGATTCGCTCGCCACCGAGCTGGTCTGCGTGCTGCGCTACAAGCGCCACCACTTCACCGCCACCGGTCTGGAATCGCCTGCGATTGCAGAGGAGTTTCTGGTGCATGCGCAAGAAGAGCAGGCCCATGCCGACCGCATTGCCACGCGTATCGTGCAACTGGGCGGCGAGCCGGACTTCAATCCTGACAGCCTGAGCGGCCGCAGCCATGCCGACTACAACGACGACATGGACCTGCATTCGATGATCCGCTCCAACCTGGTGGCCGAGCGCGTCGCCATCGAGGCCTACACCCAGATGGTCGATCTGATCGGCGACAAGGACCACACCACGCGCCGCCTGATCGAGCAGATCCTGGAGCAGGAACAGGAACATGCCGATGAGCTGTCCGACTGGATGAAAAAGGCCCAATAAGGACCACCACCCGAGCCGCAACCGAGTTGCGGTTTTTTTATGCCGATGGAGAACGACAGGGATGACCGATACCGAAGCAACACGCAAGAATGCCAAGCACCTGCTCTACCTGATGGTCAATGAGGAACTGCTGCGCGCAGGCGATGGTCTGGACGCGGAGTCATTGGGCAACGTGCTGGAACGCCATGGCGTCGGCGCCGCCGAGCAGCAACCTGCACTGGACTATGCCTGTGAGCAAGGCTGGTTGCAGAAAGGCGAGAACGGCCAGCTGCAGATCACCGAAACCGGTTTTGCATTGGATTGAAAGCCGTGAGCGCAGCCCAGCAAACCGCAGGTTCGCGGTTGCAGCTGGGCGTCCCCAATGAGGCGCCCCTACTAGGCGTCCCCTACTAGGCGTCCCCGACCAGGCACCGAGCCGCAGACCGTACGGGCGTACGACAAGGTGAGGTGCGGCCGGCCAGGCAACCACGTGTCGAGGCTGGTGGTCGCGGCGCGAGACGTAAAAAGACCACTGCCGGCGAACCGGCAGTGGCTACCAAGAGCACGGCCCAGACACAATGGGACAAGGTCTGGCCGGGCTACGCACTAAATGCGTTTCTGTTGTGTGGCGGGTGATGCCCGCTGTCATGCTTCTCCAGGCCTCAGCTTCTACAGAGAGCCTGGAATCTGACCGCTCTGCAAGCGTCTGCGTTGCAGAGCGATTTTTCACTTATTCGCCGAAGGACTCGCCTTCAGGCAAGGTGCCAGCAACCAGGGCGTCATGGGCTTGCTGTTGCACCTGGGCGCGGCTCAGGGTGGAGGGGGCGCTTTCCGCACGGAAGGTGTTCATGCGGTCACCGATCACGGCCATCGAGCCATTGCGCTGGGCTTCGGTTACCTTGGCCTGCACTTCGGCGCGGGTCAAGGTGCTTTGGGCGGCAGGGTAGGCGGGGTAGTCCGAGCCATTGCCCACAGGGGCCGTCGTTGCGGCGCTGGCAGCACCGGCAAACACCAGGCCAGCGGCCATCATCAAAGCGGACATATTGCGTGCAAACATGGTTTCTCTCCACGGACCCGCGCTGCTGGCAAATCGCTGATTTGCGCTGTGGCAGCGGCGGCGCCCAAAAAATAGGTTGTTGATTCGGAATTCGGGGGGATGCGAGAGCGGCCTGCGGCCCACTCTCAGCGCGGTTGCCTGGGCTTATTCGCCGAAGCTTTCGCCTTCAGGCAGGGTGCCGGCAACGCGGGCGTCGTGGGCGGCTTTCACCACTTCGGCGCGGGACAGGTTGCTGCTGCCCTTTTCAAAGGCATTGGCCTGCAGCTGGTCACCCTTGAACAGCAAGGTGCCGTTCTTTTGGGCTTCGACGAACTGGGCTTGCACATCGGCGCGGCTCACGGCGCTGGTGGCAGCCACGGGGGGCGCAATCGAGCGGTCGCCTTCAAAGGGGTTGGCCTGGGCAACACCGGCACCCAACATCAGAGCAGCTACACCGGCGATCGAGAAAATACGTGCGTTCATTTTTAACTCCTGGAGAACTCCAGCGACTCACCATGAGGGGCTGGTTCGCTCAACGGGTGGTGCGGTGCACCTTGTGTGGTTCTCGTTGATCGATGTACTCAGTGTATGCAGTGCGCCGCCGCCGATAAATAGCCTAAATCGGAATAGATTGTTCTGAAATACGATCTAATTTTTTTGGCACTGTGTAATCGCCCCTAGCGGCTGGAGTGTGCCGTCTCCATGCCGGAGAGGCGCTCACGTAGGAGGATTCCGGCACATATGGGATTTGGCGGGGCGGGAGAACCCAACGGCAAACCCTGTCAGGGTTGACCCGAGATGCTGGCTGCCATAGCAACCAGATTAGCTTGTTTTATACGACAGTGACAGCGCTGTCACAGCCCGTTTTGCAGGCGCTGGAGCTGCTGGTGGGCCGCGCTGTGCCAGTCGGGCGGCAGCTGGTGCTTGGCCTGCAGGTAGTGGTGGGTGTAGATGTCCAGGTAGGTTTCCAGGGTCTGCGCTGCCCGCTGGTCGCCGGCGAGATCCAGGCACAGAGCAGCGACCTCGGCGGTACAGAAATGGTCGTCGCGGCGCGAGCGCCGCAGCTGGTAGCGCGAGATCTGCTCGGGGTGCAGGCTGAGCACCGGAAGGCGGTCCAGGTAGGGGCTCTTGCGGAACATCTTGCGCGCCTCGGGCCAGGTGGCGTCCAGCAGGATGAACAGCGGCCTGCGAGCCGTGCCCTGCTGCGCGGAGGGTGCCAGTTGCTGCACGGCGCGGCCGGGCTCATGCACAAACTCCTGCGGAAAGACGACATAGGGCTGCCATTGCGGATCGGCCAGCACGGCCTCCAGCCCGGCATCCATCTCCGTGCGCGACCAGCCAAAGGCCCAGGTCTGCGCCACCACGTCGGCGATCAGCCAGCCGGTGTTGCTGGGCTTGAGCGGCTCGGCATCGTGCATCAGCAGGCACATGCCTGCCGTTGTGGCCTGCGTGGGCCGCAGCGCGCAGAGGCAGTGGCTCGGGCGCAGGCGGCAGCCCTCGCAGCGCTCGCCCTTGGGGCCGCCCCGCGCCAGAAAAGGGCGGGTGCTGCGCTGCAGCCGTTCAGCGCGCAGGCGTGAGACGGCATGGGGGACAACGGCGCCAGCGGTGCTGGCAGCGGCAGAAGATGGGGAAGAAGACACGGGCGCTATTGTCGTCGCCCTGTTCAACCCAGCAGCGCAGCGGGTTTAGCGCTGCCCTTGGCGCGGCTCAGTGCTGCAGCGCTTCGAGCGCGAACAGCGGCACATCGGCGCGTTGGCTCAGCCAGACGCCGCCGCCCAGCTCGGTAAAGCCCTGGGCCAGGCCGCGGCGGTAGAGCTCGGCGCGGTGGCGGTACAGGCGCGGGTCGGTCAGCTCGTCGTCGATGATGTCGCGCTCATAGTCTTCGCGGGCAACGGCTTCCACATAGAGCGCGCCCCGGCTCAGCCGCGCCAGATTCGCCAGCGCCAGCTTCAGGTCGGCGGGGCTCAGATACGGCAGCACGCCTTGGCAGATCACCAGGTCAAAGGGCTGGCCATCGGCCGGCGCATAGTCCACGACCGAGCCCCGCTCCCAGCCGTAGCGCTGGCACAGGTAGTCGCTGTACTCCACGCCGTGGTAGCTGGCCTGCGGAAAATGCTGCGCAATCGCATCGCGCCACAGGCCGATGCCGCAGCCGACATCCAGCACACGCTGCACCGGCACGCGCACATACTGCAGATAGCTGCAGACAAAGGCGCCCAGGCGCGCGGCATGGGCAGGGTCGACCACGCTGGTTTTCTTGTCGAAATAAAAGCGCTGGTAGTACGCCTCGTCAAACCATTGCCTGTCCGCTGATTGCACGCATGTCCTTTATCGATGCCATGCAGCACCACGCTGCATTGCGCAGGCAGTATCGCGCAGATGCTGCGCACCGGTGGGGCGCTGCGGTATTGCGGCGGGCCGGTTCAGCGCGGGATGATGGACAGGTTCTCCGGCACGAGCTGCTCCTGGCTGCCTGCCGGGCAGGGGCTGTCGGTGTAGATGGTCTGGCCGTTCAACTGGCATTTGCGCGGCACAGCAGCGGTGCGTGTGTGGCCGGTGCCGCCGTCGGGTGCCGCACGCCGTGCCTGGCCGCGTTGCAGCGCTTCGTCGCTGGGGGGTGGAGGGGCCGAGGCCTTGCGCCACAGGGCGCTGGCGGCCTGCTCGGCGTCGCCAATGATCGCCGGGCCACGCCAAGCGTATAGCGCAGCAGCGCAGGCAGCCACCAGGGCCAGCCCGATCAGCCGGCGGTAGGCAGGGCGCAGGTACATGGCGGTGGTAAAGGGCGTTGGGGCATGACCGGCACTGTATCAGCCTCCTTGGTAGAAGCGCACATCCAGGTACAGCAGCAGGAAAGCCAGCAGGCTGATGCCCCTGTTCAGGCGCCGGGCCAGCGGCAGGTAGGCCGCGCTGAAATACCACTGCCGGTGCGCGGGCAGGTGGCGCAGGATGTAGAGCAGCTCCATCTCCTGCATATTGCTGAAATGCGGATGGCTGTCCTTCTTGAGCTTCTGGATGATGGAGGCATCGCAGAGCATCACCACCGACAGCACGATGGCGATGAGGACCGCGCCGAGCTACCACTGCTGCCAGGGCTGCGCATGCGGGCCATTCAAGCCGAGGCTGAACCAGTGGCTCAGCATCAGCACCGCAAGCACTGCAAACAAGCGGTAGAAGATGGCCCGCCAATGCGCAGGGCTGGGCTCGGCCGGTTGGCCTTGGCGGCGCGCCTCCCGGTCAATGATGCGGGCGAGCAGCCAGGCCATGCCATGAAAGCTGGCCTCCAGCAGCAGGTAGATGCCCAAGGCCAGCGCGAGCAACTGCAGCGGCTCGCCCTTGGCCATGCTCAGCACGTCAGGCAGGCCCGGCGGGCGGTGCGGTGGTGCTGCATCCCGGCGCTCAGCTCACATGCTTGCCAACAATGCCGGCGATCTCGAACATGCTGATCTGGTCCTTGCCAAACAGCGGCTGCAGCTTGGCGTCGGCGTTGATCGCGCGCTTGTCCTTGGCATCCTGCAGACCGTTGGCCTTGATGTAGTCCCACAGCTTTTTGATGACCTCGGGGCGCGAGGTGGCTTCGCTGCCGATCACCGCTGCCAGTGCGGGGCTGGGGGTCAGCGTCGCGGCGACCTTGCGGGGCGTTTTGGCGGCGGTCTTGGTGGCCGACTTGGTAGCGGTTTTGGCCGCCGTCTTCGTGGCCTTTGCAGCGGTCTTGCTTGCGGTCTTCGTGGCAGTCTTGGCCGCCGTCTTCGCGGCCGCGCCCTTGCGCGGCGGGAACTTGCTGTCGCGCGGCTCGAACTCGAAGTTCACCTTGCCGGCCTCCTTGTCCCAGGCCAGGAAGGCCTTGAAGCTGCGGCGCGTGCGGTTGGAGACGAACTTGTCGAGCAGATCGGTCTTGCCGGTCGCCAGCAGCTTGGCCATCTGGTCGCGCTCGATGGGCTGCTGCAAGATGATCTGGCCGCTCTTGAAGTCGCAACTGGGTGTGGGTTGCTGGGCCGTGGGCACGGCCTTGCTGCAGACATAGTTGGCGCCGTGCTCGAACACCGGAGCGCCACACTTGGGGCAGGCGCCCAGAGTGTTCTGGCTGCCAAAGTCCACCAGCTCGCCCGACTCTTCATCGGACTTGTTGTCTTCGAACAGGAACTCGAACTTGAAGTTGTTGTTGTCCTCGTCGCGCACGATGGCCACTTCGGCAGCAAACGGCCAGCCGGCCTTGGAGCGGAAGCCGTCGAGCGGGCCCAGCTTGCGGTCGCGCAGCAGCTGGTCGGCCTCGGCGGTCTCGAAGGTGCGGCCCGCAGGCGATTTGGTGAACGAGAAGCCGCAGCCCTCGCCATTGCCGCCCACGCCGGTGCAGGCATAGCGGCGGTAGTTTTCCTTGACGACGCCGCCGCAGTTCGGGCAGGGCGCGGACAAGGTGGCGTAGTCGCCCGGGATGGTGTCGCGGTCGTATTCCTTGGCCTTCTTCACCAGGCGCTCGGTCATCGACTGGATCTCGGCCATGAAGGCTTCGCGCGAGAGCTGGCCCTTTTCCATCTGTGCGAGCTTGTACTCCCACTCGCCGGTCAGGTCGGCGCGCGAGAGCTCTTCCACCTGCAGACCGCGCAGCAAGGTCATCAGCTGGAAGGCCTTGGCCGTGGGGATCAGCTCGCGGCCTTCGCGCAGCATGTATTTCTCGGTCAGCAGGCCTTCAATGATGGCTGCGCGCGTCGCAGGCGTGCCCAGGCCTTTTTCCTGCATGGCTTCGCGCAGTTCGTCGTCGTCGATCTGCTTGCCGGCGCTCTCCATCGCGCCCAGCAGGGTCGCTTCCGAGTAGCGGGCGGGCGGCTTGGTCTTGAGGCCCTTGGGGTCGACCGGGTCGGCCACCGGCTTCTCGCCAGGCTGCACCGGCACCAGGTTCTGGCCCTTGTCGCCTTCCTTGGCGTCTTCCACTTCGTGGGCCGCTTCCTTGCCGTAGATGGCCAGCCAGCCGGGCTTGACCAGCACCTTGCCTTCGGTCTTGAAGTGGTGCTCATCGACTTGACTAATACGGGTGGTGACCTGGTACTCGGCGCTGGGGAAGAACACCGCCATGAAGCGGCGCACCACCAAGGTGTAGAGCTTGTGCTCGGCCTCGCTCAGCGCGCCGGGCGCCTGCGTGGTCGGAATGATGGCAAAGTGGTCCGACACCTTGCTGTTGTCGAAGATGCGCTTGTTCGCGCGGATGTAGTTGGCGCCAATGGCCTGCTGCGCAAACGGCGCGAGCTGCTGCATATTGCTGTGGGCCAGCATCTCGAAGGTCTGGCGGGCGACCGGCAGGTAGTCTTCGGGCAGCGCGCGCGAATCGGTACGCGGGTAGGTCAGCGCCTTGTGGCGTTCGTACAGCGCCTGGGCCAGTGCCAACGTGGTCTTGGCCGAGAAGCCGAACTTGCTGTTGGCCTCACGCTGCAGGCTGGTCAGGTCAAACAGCAGCGGCGATGCCTGGGTGGTGGGCTTGGACTCTTCGGTCACCGTGGCGGGCTTGCGGCGCACGGCATCGGCAATGGCTTGGGCTTCCTGCTGGGTCCAGACGCGGTCGGCCTTGGCCTCGGCGTCGTCGCTTTTCTTCCAGCCCGGGTTGAACCACTTGGCCGGGTAGGCGCCCGCCTGGGCGTTGAACTCGGCGTGGATTTCCCAGTAGTTGCGGCTGACGAACTTGCGGATCTTTTCCTCGCGCTCGACCACCAGCGACAACGTGGGCGTCTGCACGCGGCCCACGGTGGTCAGGAAGAAACCACCATCGCGCGAGTTGAACGCGGTCATCGCCCGCGTGCCATTGATGCCGACGAGCCAGTCCGCTTCGGAGCGGCTGCGGGCGGCATCGGCCAGGCCCAGCATCTGGTTGTCCGAGCGCAGCTTGTTGAAGCCGTCGCGGATGGCTTGCGGCGTCATCGACTGCAACCACAGGCGCTGGATCGGCTTGCCCAGGCCGCCCTTGGCACCGCCGGCATATTGCTCGATCAGGCGGAAGATCAGTTCACCTTCGCGGCCCGCGTCACAGGCGTTGATCAGCGCGGTGACATCCTTGCGCTTGGCCAGCTTGACGACGGCATTCAGGCGCGTCTTGGTCTTGTCGACCGGCTTGAGTTCAAAGTAGGGCGGGATGACCGGCAGATGGGCAAAGCTCCATTTGCCGCGTTTGACATCGAATTCTTCGGGGGCCTGGATCTCCACAAGGTGACCCACCGCGCTCGTCACGATGAAGTTCTCGGCTTCAAAGTAGTCGTCGTGTTTGGCAAATTGGCCTGCCACCGGCGTCAGTGCACGGACGATGTCCTGTGCAACGGACGGCTTTTCTGCAATGACCAGGGTCTTGGACATGGGTTCACTCTCATCAAACTGGGGTCTGCCAGCACTGTGGGTTGCTGGCTCTCTGAGCACGCTCTTACAATGCACGCTTTACGCGCATGTGCGCGGGCGCCTGCATGTGTACGTGTGCGCACATGCGCATGTGCTTATTTTTAAAGTAGCAGAAAAAATCCCATGCCGAACCATGTTCCCCATTTTTCAACAGGTCGTCGTATCCAGGTACGGCGTTCGGGCGTGCACGGCAGGGGCGTTTTTGCGTTGCAGGATATCGCAGAAGGCGAAGTCATTGTCGAATATGCGGGCAAGGTCATCAGCTACGAAGAAAGCCAGCGCCGCCACCCGCACGACCCGGACCACCCCAACCACACTTTCTTTTTCCAGATCGATGGCGACCGCGTCATCGACGGCGGTGATGGCGGCAACTCGGCCCGCTGGATCAACCACAGCTGCGACCCCAACTGCTTTGCCGAAGAGGTGGATGACCGTATCTTCATCAGCGCGCTGCGCAATATCAACGCCGGCGAGGAACTAGGTTATGACTATGGCCTGATCATCGAAGAGCGCTACACCGCCCAGCTCAAGGCCGACTACGCCTGCCACTGCGGCGCGGCCGAATGCCGGGGCACGATGCTGGCGCCCAAGCGCGGCTGGAAGCCCAAGGTGCCTGCATCGGATTTGCCCGAGCCGGTGCTGCCCAAAAAGCGCAAGGCCAAGGCGGCCGCCGATGGCGCAAAGCCCGCCAAGCCTGCCAAAGCGGAAAAGCCCAAGGCCAAGGCAGCAGACAAGGCACTGAGCAAAGCCAAGGACAAGAAAAAGAGCGGCCAGAAAGCCAAGACCGGCAACAAGACCAAGGGCCAGAAGACGGCCAAGGCGGGCGCATGAGCGACACACCGAACATGCCCATCCGCTGGCCGGCCGAAGCCATCTGGGAAGCGGTGGAGCCGCAGTTGCCGGGCTTCACGATCGAGGTGCTGCCCAGCATCGACTCGACCAACACCGAGCTGATGCGCCGCGCCCGTGCGGGCCGCCAGGAGCCCATCTTGCTGGTGGCCGAGCAGCAGACCGCAGGCCGTGGCCGCATGGGCAAGCCCTGGCGCAGCGAGGCCGGTGATTCGCTGCTGATGTCGCTGGGCCTGCCGCTGGCGCCGGCCGACTGGTCGGGCCTGTCGCTGGCTGTTGGCGTGTCGGTGGCGCAAAGCCTGCAGCCTCAGCTGCCCGAGGCCGGCTCCAGCACGCCTACCATCGGCCTCAAGTGGCCCAACGACCTGTGGCTGACCGGCGACCACAAGCTGGCCGGCATCCTGGTCGAGACCGCGAGCTTTGTTTCGGCCCGCACGCATGCGGGCGATGGCCAGCAGCAGGCCGAGCGCTATGTGGTGATTGGCATCGGCATCAATGTGCGGGCGCCGCAGGCCGAAGGCCTGTCGACCATCCCGGGCAGCCTGCAGATGCTCGACAGCCGCTGGGACGCGCCGCAGGCGCTGCAGGCCGTGGTGCCGCCGCTAGTCGCTGCGATCCTGGCTTTTGCGCAGCAGGGCTTTGCGCCGCTGCAGGCAGCCTATGCGGAGCGCGATGCGCTGGCTTGCCGCGAGGTCGGCCTGAGTGACGGTACGGCCGGCCTGGCCATGGGTGTAGGCGCCGATGGCGCCTTGCGCGTGCAGACCGCTGCGGGTGTGGTGGATGTGACCAGCTCGGAAGTCAGCGTGCGGCCTAAGGCCGGCGCGGCCTGAGTGCGCTGCAGGACCAGAGAATGAAGAGACAGGAGCGGAGATGATTCGTTTTGCCATCGTGCTGCTGCTGCTGGCCAACGCCGGCTACTACGCGTTCTCGCAAGGCATGCTGCGCAGCCTGGGCTGGGGCCCGGAGGACCCGTCCGAGCCCGAGCGGGTGCAGCAGCAGGTCAAGCCCGATGCGCTGCGCATTCTGACCCCGCAAGAGGCCCAGCAAGCCCAGCAGCAGCCGGCGCGTACCGTGCCTGCCGAGCCCGCCCCGGCACCGGTGGCGGTGGCGGAGCCGGCTGCCCCGGCCGCTGCCGAGCCGCCCGCAGACCCTGCCGACAAAACCTCCGCCGATGCGGACAAGCTGGCTGCCAAACCAGCGGACAAGCCCCAGGACAAACCAGCCGAAAAGCCGACTGAAAAGCCGGAAAAACTGGAGAAGGCGGAAAAACCGGAGAAAAAGGAATGCCTGGTCGCCGGCAGCTTTGATGCCAAGCAGGTCGAGGCGCTGCGCCTGCAACTGGCCAAGCTGCCCGAAGGCAGCTGGCGCCTGGACAGCAGCACCAGCGCCGGCCGCTGGATGGTCTATGTGGGCAAGTTCAGCAGCCAGGAGGCGCTGGATACGCGGCGCGACGAGCTGCGCGCGCTCGATATCAGCACGGACCGCGCCCGCATTGCCAGCCTGGAGCCAGGCATCTCGCTGGGGCGCTTTTCCAGCGAGGAGGCGGCCGAGCGCCATTTGGCCACTATCGGCAAAAAAGGCGTGAGCGGCGCCAAGGTGGTGGTCGAGCGCCCCGAGACCGTCAGCTACACCGTGCGCCTGCCCAAGCTCGATGCGGCGACCAAGAAGCGTGTGCAGAGCTGGCATGTGATGGACGGCAAGGACCTGCGCAGCTGCTCCTAGACCTGGGGCTGCGGTGCCCGGGTGGTCGGAAAGCAGACGCTGAACACCACGCCGCGCTGGGCCTGGCGCGGGTGGGCATCTTCCAGGCCCACGGTGGCGCCATGCTGGCGCGCGATTTCCTGCACGATGGGCAGGCCCAGCCCCGAGCCATCGACCTCGCTGCCTAGCACGCGGTAGAAGGGCTGAAAAATACGTTCGCGCTCTTCTTCGGGAATGCCGGGGCCGGAGTTTTCTACCTGCAGCACGATCACGTGGCCAAAGGGGTCGGCCATCAGCCGCACATTGATGATGCCCGGCGCGCCGGCGCTGGAGGGCGTGTAGTTGATGGCATTGTCCAGCAGGTTGCGCACCAGCTCGCCCAACAAGGTGGCATTGCCGTTGACCCATACCTCGCGGTCATCCACCTGCATGCCGTCGTAGCCCATGTCGATGTGCTTGGCCAGCGCCCGGTCGATGCCGTCATGCATGGCATCGAGCACGATCTCGGCCAGGTTGCAGGGCGTGCGCTGCAGCAGCGCGCTGGGGCCTTCGGCGCGGGCCAGTGACAGCAGCTGGTTGACGGTGTGGGTGGCGCGCATGCTCGAACGCCCGATCTGCTGCAAAGACAGCTTGAGGTCGTCCTCCTTGGCATCGGCGCGCTGGGCCATCTCGGCCTGCATGCGCAGGCCGGCCAGCGGTGTCTTGAGCTGGTGCGCGGCATCGGCGAGAAAGCGCTTTTGCGTCGCCAGCGAGTGGTTGAGGCGCTCCAGCAGGCCATTGACCGAGTCGACCAGCGGCACCACTTCCAGTGGCACATCCTTGTGGTGGATGGGCGAGAGGTCTTCGGACTTGCGCGCGCGGATGCGCTCTTCCAACAGGTGCAGCGGCTTGATGCCGCGTGCCAGCGCCAGCCATACGAGCAGCACCGCCAGCGGCAGGATGACGAACTGCGGCAGCATCACGCCCTTGATGATTTCGGTGGCCAGCACGCTGCGTTTCTCGCGCGTCTCTGCGACCTGGATCAGCGCCAGATTCGGCTCGGGCAGCGACAGCTGCACCCAGATCCAGGCGATGCGCACATCCATGCCGCGCAACTCGCCATCGCGCAACTGCACGACGCCGATGCTGCGCTCGAGGTCCTTGGCAGGCATCGGCAGCGCCGATTCACCGGCGAGAAACATGCCCGCCGGCGTCGTGACCTGGTAGTAGACCGTGTCGGCATCGTCGGCCCGCAGGATCTCGCTGGCTGGCTGGGGCAGGTTGAAATAGGTCTTGCCGCCCTGCACGCCGACGAGCTGCGCCAGTGCATGGGCGTTGTACTCCAGCGCGCGGTCGAAAGGCTTGTTGGCCAGGTCCTGGGCCACCAGCCAGGTCAATGCCAGCGATACCGGCCACAAAAGCAGCAGCGGCGTGAGCATCCAGTCAAGGATCTCACCGAACAAAGATCGCTGCTCGCTGCGAAACAGGGCCAAGGCTGTCCTTGCGTGATGGGGGCCGGGGGCGGCCATCGCCCCGCAGTCGCCCGGTGGTGGGTGCTCAGTGTGCTGCGGGCGGGTGGATTTTTTCCAGGCAGTAACCCAGGCCGCGCACCGTGGCTATGCGGATGGGGCCCTTCTCTATCTTCTTGCGCAGGCGGTGGATATAGACCTCGATCGCATTGGTGCTGACCTCTTCGCCCCATTCGCAGAGGCGCTCGACCAGCTGGTCCTTGCTGACCAGGCGGCCCGAGCGCTGCAGCAGCACTTCCAGCAGGCCCAGTTCGCGCGCCGACAACTCCAGCATGCGGCCGTCGAAGGTGGCCACCCGCCCGGCCTGGTCGTAGGCCAGCGGGCCGTGCTGGACCAGGCTGGTGCTCATGCCCACGCCCCGGCGCGTGAGGGCACGCACCCGCGCTTCCAGCTCGGACAGCGCAAACGGCTTGGCCATGTAGTCGTCGGCGCCCAGATCCAGGCCTTGGACCCGGTCGTCCACACTTTCGGCGGCGGTGAGGATCAGCACGGGAATGGCCGAACCCCGGGCGCGCAGCTTTTTCAGCACCTCCAGACCATGCATGCGGGGCAGGCCCAGGTCGAGGATCAGCAGGTCAAACGCATTGTTGGCCATCAGCGCCGCATCGGCTTCGGTGCCGCTGGCGACATGGTCGACCACGGCGCCGGAGTTGCGGAGACTGCGCAGCAGGCCATCGGCCAGCACCTGGTCGTCTTCGGCAATCAGTATTCGCATGCGGTCTCCTATCGCTGTTGTAGTGGTGATACGTGCTGTGCCAATGATTCTAGGACAGGCCATGACCCTGATGGCGGCACTGGGATAGATCACCGCCAGAAGGCGCCAGCGCGGGGGCATGCCGCTGGTGAGCGCCGTCATTTTTGTTGCAGAGACGTAAAACACCCGCAGACGTCACCAAAGCGCCGCATCGCTCACGTAGGATAACGCCTCGTCTTGACGGCGTCGCAAGGGCAGCAGGCCCGTGGCTGGGGGCGGCGTTTGGCAACCCATCGTGATGAAAGCAGGTTCAACAGTGCGCAAAGGATCGCAGTCTTCGGTACGGCAACGCCGCTGGGTGGTGGTGGCGGCCCTGGTCGTGCTGACGGCGCTGTACCTGCAATGGCACCACATCGTCGCGATGCCCGGCCATGCCCATGCCTGGCAATCGCCACCCCCGTCGGCGCCGGCGGCCCACTTGCCGCACTACCTGGCCAGCATCGATGCCAAGGCGGTCAGCGGCATTGCCGACAACCTCTCGGGCCTGACCTACAACCCGGAAACCAAGACCTTGTTTGCGGTGACCAACCGGCCGCCCCAGATTGCCGAGCTGACGACCGATGGCGCGCTGCTGCGCCTGGCCCCGCTGCACGGCGCCAGGGATACCGAAGGCATCGCCCATATCCAGGGAGACTGGTTCGCGATTGCCGATGAGCGCAACAACCGCATCCACTGGGTGCAGTTTGGCAAGGGCGTGACGGAAGTATCGCTGGACAACAGCCCCTATGTGCAACTGGGCGATATCGCCATCAAGAATTTTGCACTGGAGGGCCTGGGCTGGGATGCCAAGCGCCAGCAACTGGTGGCGGTGACCGAGAAATGGCCGATGCAGGTGCTGATGATGGAGGCGCCGCTGTCCAGGCTCAAGCCGGGCCCGGTCGATCTGAAGGTCAGCGTCTGGGACGTGCCGGCCGTGGAGGACATGCCCAGCACCGACCTGGCTGCCGTCGAGGTCGACCCGCGCAGCGGCAACCTGTTGCTGCTCGGGGAAGAGTCTTCGGTGCTCTACGAATACAGCCGTGCCGGAGACCTGCTCAGCGTGATGCCGCTGTGGGCCGATATGGCCGGGCTGGCCAACCGCATCCCGCAGCCCGAGGGGCTGGCCATGGACAACAGCGGCAATATCTACATCGTCTCCGAGCCCAACCTGTTCTACAAGTTCGAACGCAAGCGCGGCTGAATGTAGCACATGCAGCCGCTCAGCTGTCGGCCCCATACACTTCCAGCCCGAGTTTGACCACGGTAGCGACCTGTTCGCCCACTTCGGCGCGGAACTCCGCCTCGGCCTGGGTGACCGCCCGCTCGAATGCCTGCAGCCACAGCAGGCCCGTCTCGGTAAAGCGCACGATGCGGGCGCGTGCATCGCGGGGGTCGCGCTCGCGGGTCACCAGGTTCCAGGCTTCGCACTGGTCCACCAGCTGGGCCATCGCCTGCTTGCTCACACCTGCACGCTCGGCCAGGTCCACCAGGCGGTCGCCTGCCAAGGACAGGTGCCGGGTGATATGGATATGGGCGGCGCTGACCTGGTCGCGCTCGGCCAGATGCGACAGCGCCAGCGGCACGGCGTCATCCCGCACCATCAGGTGCAGCACGCGGGCGTCGAAGCGGCGCATCGCATGGCCCAGCAGCCGGCCCATGTGGGTCAGGCGCCAGCTGTCGTCAGGCAAATGGGGCAGAAGTGTCGGCATGATGGGCGCTCCCGAGGGTGTTGTGCGGCTTTTTCAGTATGCTGCATTTAGTCAAGCAAACTGACTAAAAAAATGCTTTTATAAAATATACCCATCCCCTAAACTACTGTTCAAGCATCCAGGCTGTATATGCAAACAGCAGGATCCCAGACCCAAGACATGACTATCAAACGCAAGGAGAAATCCATGAACGCCACCGCAACCAAGCCCGAAGCCAACAGCGAAAAAGCCAAGGCGCTGGCCGCCGCACTGGCCCAGATCGAAAAGCAGTTTGGCAAGGGCACCATCATGAAACTCGGCGAAGGCGAGGCCGTCTCGGACATCCAGGTGGTGTCCACCGGCTCGCTCGGCCTGGACATTGCGCTGGGCGTGGGCGGCCTGCCGCGCGGCCGCGTCATCGAGATCTACGGCCCTGAATCCTCGGGCAAGACCACCTTGACCCTGCAGGTGATTGCCGAGATGCAGAAACTGGGCGGCACCTGCGCCTTCATCGATGCAGAACACGCACTCGATACCGGCTACGCCCAAAAGCTGGGCGTGAACCTGGGCGATATCCTGATCAGCCAGCCCGACACCGGCGAGCAGGCGCTCGAGATCGTTGACAGCCTGGTGCGCTCCGGCGCGGTGGACCTGATCGTTGTCGACTCGGTGGCGGCCCTGACCCCGAAGGCCGAAATCGAAGGCGAGATGGGCGACCAGCTGCCCGGCTTGCAGGCCCGCCTGATGAGCCAGGCGCTGCGAAAGCTCACCGCCACGATCAAGAAGACCAACTGCATGGTCATCTTCATCAACCAGATCCGCATGAAGATCGGCGTGATGTTCGGCAGCCCAGAAACCACCACCGGCGGTAACGCGCTGAAGTTCTACGCCTCGGTGCGCCTCGATATCCGCCGTACCGGCACCATCAAGCGCGGCGACGAAGCCATCGGCAACGAAACCAAGGTCAAGGTGGTCAAGAACAAGGTATCGCCTCCGTTCAAGACGGCCGAATTCGACATTCTGTTTGGCGAAGGCATCTCGCGCGAAGGCGAAATCCTGGACATGGGCGTCAATGCCCGCATCATCGAGAAAAGCGGTGCCTGGTATGCCTACAACGGCGAGAAGATCGGCCAGGGCCGTGACAACTCGCGCGAGTTCCTGCGTGAAAACGCCGACCTGGCGATCGAGATCGAGAACAAGGTGCGCGAGAGCCTGAACATCAGCCTGCGTCCCGCTGAAGACGGCGTGGTCGATGGCCCTGCGGCCAACGGCACCGAGGGCTGACCGCTTCTGAAGCGAGAACGCTGAGATAGCTGCTTGTGCACAGATGCTGTGCGCAAGCAGCTATTTGTTTTATAGCAATGAGGATGAATGTCTTTTAGCAAACTCTCCCTCAAAGGCCGTGCGCTGCGCTATCTGGCGCAGCGCGAGCATTCGCGCGCTGAACTGCAGGGCAAGCTTGCCCCCCATGTGGAAGAGGGCGAGGACCTGGCGGCCATCCTCGACGAGCTCGAAGCCAAGGGTTTCATCAGCGCCGAGCGTTTCGTCGACAGCGTGATCCACACCAAGGCCGCCCGCTATGGCGCCAGCCGGGTGCTGCAGGAGCTGCGCCACAAGGGCGTGGATGCCGAGCTGATAGCAGATGCCCGGGAGCGCTTGCGCAGCACCGAGTTGCAGCGGGCCAGCGAGGTCTGGCAGCGCCGTTTTGGCACGCCGCCCGACAGCCCGCAGGAGCGCGCCCGGCAGATGCGCTTTCTGGCCAGCCGGGGCTTTGGCGGCGATGTGGTGCGCAAGGTGCTGCGCGGCGGAGACGGGGACTAGCCCGGCGCTATGCCGGTTTGTTATAGCTGTTAGTGGCGTGTGGCACTGCCTCACAGCGCGGCGTTGGCCCATAGTCGGTCTCCTCAGGAGACCCATGATGCAAAGACGACAGTGCAGCGCCGCGCTGCTGGCGCTGGGCGCGCTACCGTATACAAGCGCGGCGCAGCCGCGGCTGCCTTCACGTCCGATCCGCCTGGTGGTGCCGTTTGGCCCCGGCGGTGTTGCCGATCTGATGGTGCGTATCGTGTCGCGGACCCTGAGCGAGATGCTCGGCGGCCCGCCCATCGTGGTGGACAACCGGCCTGGTGCCGGTGGGGTGCTGGCGGCCGAGCAGGTGGCCCGCGCCGCGCCGGATGGCCAGGTACTGCTGCTGATGTCCAACGCCAATGCGGTGGCCGAGTCCTTGTTCGCTTCGCTGACCTACAGCACCGTCCGCGATTTTGCGCCGATCTCGCTGCTGGGGCGCTTTGACCTGGCCATGGTGGTCGCACACACCAGCCCGCTGCTATCGTTCCAGGGGCTGCTGGCACAGGCCCGGGCCCGGCCAGGGCAGCTCAACATCGGTACGTTGTACAGCGGCAGCACGCCCCATCTGGCGGCAGAACTGCTCAAGAGCACGCTGGGTCTGGATGTGGAACTGGTGCCCTACAACAGCTCTGCCGCGCTGTTCCATGCGCTGCGGGGCCAGCAGGTGGATGCCGCGGTGGACATGCTCGCGCCGGTGCTGGCGCATGTCGAAGGCCGGCTGCTCCGGGCGCTGGTGGTCATGGGCGGCAGGCGTGCAGCGGCCCTGCCTGGCGTTCCGACGGTGAGCGAAAGCGACGCAGCGGCCAGCGGCTTTGATGTGACCTCGTGGAATGGACTGGCGGCACCCGCCAATACCGCCCCTGCGACCATTGCCAGGCTCAGCGCGGCTGCCAATGCAGCGCTGGCCTCGGCCGATGTCGCTCAGCGGCTGCAGCGTCTGGGCGTGGTGCCGGAAGGCAGCACCCCGGCGGAGCTGGCAACGCTGCTGCAGCGCGACATACAGCGCTGGGCGGGCGTGATCGCGCGTGCCGGTATTGCCAGGCCCTGAGCGCTCAACGGCCCTGCCGGGATCGCCGAAAAAGGCCCGCCAGGCCTGCTGCCGGTGCCTGCTCGGCGACAATGGCGGCCATGAGCAATGCCGAACAGCCCAACAATCCTCTCCATGGCCTGACGTTGGAGAACCTCCTGAACGAGCTGGTCGCGTACTTTGGCTGGGAAGAGCTGGGCGAGCGCATACCGATCCGTTGCTTTTGCCTGGACCCGAGCATCAGCTCCAGCCTGCGGTTTTTGCGCAAAACGCCCTGGGCGCGTGAGAAGGTCGAGGGCCTGTACCTGTTCATGCTGCGCGAGAAAAGGCGCAGCGGCGGCTAAGGCCTGACCGCCGGCAGCGGGCTGCCCGTCGCCGTGCAGCGCTGTCCTACTTGCAGGCGGGCCGTGAGCCGCTAGGCTGGTCGTCTGTGCAAACAGGAGACCGATGATGACCGCGAAAAATACCGTATGCCTCTGGTACCGGGGTGATGCGCTGGATGCCGCGCAGTTCTACGCCCAGACTTTTCCCGACAGCTCGGTAGGCGCCGTGCACCGCGCGCCGGGCGATTACCCCGATGGCAAGCAGGGCGATGTGCTGGTCGTGGCGTTCCATGTGGCCGGTGTTCCGTGCATAGGGCTCAACGGCGGCCCGCATTTTCAGCACAACGAATCCTTTTCCTTCCAGATCGCCACCGACGACCAGGCCGAGACCGACCGCCTGTGGAACGCCATCGTCGGCCATGGCGGGCAGGAAAGCGCCTGCGGCTGGTGCAAGAACCGCTGGGGCATCTCCTGGCAAATCACCCCGCGCATGCTGACCGCTGCACTGTCCGACCCCGACCGCGCAGCCGCCAAGCGCGTCTTTGAGGCGATGATGGGCATGACCAAGATCGATATCGCCGCGCTGGAGGCGGCGCGCAAGGGCTGAGCCATCAGCGCTGTTTCGTTCTACTTGCTGCGGGTACACCACCAGCAGATCAGCGAGCCGGCCGTTACCAGCACCACCCCTTGCCAAAAGCTCCAGGAGGGCTGCACCTGCAGCCAGACGGTGCCGACCAGCGCGGACAGCACGGGGGTGAAGTAGGAACCCACGGCCATCACCGTGAGGTTGCCGGCGCGCAGGCCATGGTCCCAGCAGCTGTAGCCCAGGGCGGTGAGGCCGCTGAGCAGGCACAGCTGAGCGGCGGCGGGCAGCGAGAACTGCAGCGCCGGCTCTGCGCTGAGTGCGTACTTGACCCACAGCACCGCCCCGACGGCCCAGAGAAATGCAGGCAGCGCATTGGCGCCATGGGCATAGCGCTTGGCCATGACCGAGTAGCAGGGCCAGAGCCAGGCGGCCGAAAACGCCAGGCCATAGGCGAGCGGGTTGCTTTGCACATTGGCCCACAGGCTGGCGATGGACAGCGCGCTGTCCCCCTTGAGCACCAGCACAATGCCGGCCATGGCCAGCAAGACCCCCGGCACCAGGCCGGCGCGAAAGCGCTGCAGCCCAAAGGCGGTCGCCAGCACGATCGTCAGGCTCGGCCAGAGGTAGTTGATCATCCCCAGCTCCAGGGTCTGGCTGCGGTTGCTGGCAAAGCCCAGCGACAGCGACAGTGCGATCTCATAGAGCACAAACAGCAGGCCACAGCCCCAGAGATAGGCCGGGTGCATGGCGCGCAGCTGGGCCAGGCGCGGCATGCCAAAGCGCAACGTCACCAGCAAGGCCCCCAACGTAAACACCGCCGCGGCCCCGCCAATGGGGCCCAGGTGCTCAGCCACGCTGCGGAACAGGCCCACCGACGTGGACCAGCACAGCACGGCCGACAGGCCAATCAGGGTGGCGCGCTGCGAAGAGGCCTGGGGAGCGGGAATCGGAGAGGAAGACATGGACGCGGGCAGGTGCAGAGGGAGCGGAAGGCGCCCTGCATCCTAGCCGGAAAAGCGCAGCGCTGCAGCCACGCTACCGCATGGCGGTGCCAGGCGGGCGGGCGCAGTGGGGCGTTGGGTTGCGGTGTCTTTAAACGATGTGGCTGCCAAAGACCAGGGCGGCGGCGATGGTGGCCACGACGGTCAGCGCCGCAAATGCGATCAGGCCGCGCAGCTCCAGGCGCTTTTCGGCCTCTTGCTCGGCGGTGGTGGGGATATGGTTGGGGCGGGTGTAGTCCATGGGCAGTTCGGAAAAAACGCGGGCAACCCGCCCACTATAGTGCGGTGCCCGCCATTGGCGATGGGGCGCCACCTAGGTGTTTGCATGTGTATACAAGGGCTGGCGATGCTGCCCGGCCCGGGTGATGAGCGCGCAGTGCTGGACGGCGTGCGGCCCTCAGCCCGCCAGCTTTTTGATGTCGGCTGGCGCCGGGCTGCGGGTGGTCCACCAGCAGACCAGCGAGCCCAGTGTGACCAGCAGCACGCCTTGCCAAAAGCTCCACGATGGCTGCACCTGCAGCCAGAGGGTTCCCACCAACGCAGACAGCACCGGCGTGAAGTAGGAGCCCACGGCCATCACCGTGAGGTTGCCGGCGCGCAGGCCGTGGTCCCAGCAGCTGTAGCCCAGGGCTGTCAGGCCGCTGAGCAAGCCCAGCTGCAGCAGCGCCGGCAGCGTAAAGCGCAGCGGTGGTTCAGGGCTGAGCGCGTATTTGATCCAGAGCACGGCGGCCACAGCCCAGAGGAAGGCCGGCAGCGCATTGGCGCCTTGGGTGTAGCGCTTGGACACCACCGAATAGCAGGGCCAGAGGCAGGCTGCACACAAGGCCAGCGCATAGGCCAGCGGGTTGCTTTGCACATTGGCCCAGAGGCTGGCCAGCGACAGCGCGTTGTCGCCCTTGACCACCAGCACAATGCCCGCCATCGACAGCAGCACCCCCGGCACCAGGCCGGCGCGAAAACGCTGCAGGCCCATCACCGTGGCCATCACCAGGGTCAGGCTGGGCCAGAGGTAGTTGATCATGCCCAGCTCCAGGGTCTGGCCCCGGTGGCTGGCCCAGCCCAGCGACAGCGAAAAAGCGATTTCGTTGAGCACAAACAGCAGGCCGCAGCCCAGCAGGTAGGCCGGGTGCATGGCCTTGAGCTGCGCGGCGCGCGGCAGGCCAAAGCGCCAGGTGACGAGAAAGGCGCTGAGCGAAAACACGCAGGCGGCCCCGCCTATCGCCCCCAGGTGTTCCGCAACACTGCGGAACAGGCTCACCAGTGCAGACCAGCAGAGCACGGCAGAAAGCCCAATCAGCGTCGCGCGCTGGCTGGGCACAAGAGGAGGGGTGGACATGGGAGGAGGGGGGGATGCAGACGAGGGCGGCTCGCATCCTAGCGGCTATTGGGCAGCCTTGGTTTTGCTGAGGGCTTGGCACTGCAAAACGCTCGGATATGCGGCCAGCGGCTGCGCTGCATCGGCCCGGCTAGAGGCGCCCTGGCCGGCTTCCTTCATCGGCCTGGATCAGTAACCGCGCGCCCGGTCAAAGCAGTTGTCCAGCGCCTGCCCGGCCTGCCACTGCGCCATCGACAGGGCCACCTGGCGTGCCTTGGCGCGGCGGCTGGCGCTGGCGGCGATGTGCGGCGTGAGGATGACGCGGGGATGCGTCCACAGCGGCGAGTCGGCCGGCAAGGGTTCGGGCTCGGTCACGTCCAGCAGTGCGCCGGCCAATTGGCCGCTGTCGAGCGCGGCCACCAGATCAGTACTGTTGAGCTGGGTGCCCCGGCCCGCATTGACCAGCTGGGCGCCGGCCGGCAGCTGGGCAAACAGCGCGGCATTCAGAATGCCCCGGGTCGAGGGCGTATCGGGCAGCAGGCAGATGAGCACCTGGCTGCTGCGCAGAAATTCTGGCAGCTCGTCCTGGCCGCAGTAGCTGGTCACGCCCTCGATTTGCTTGCGTGTTTGCGACCAGCCTTGCACCGGGTAGCCGACGGCGCGCAGCATCTGCGCGGCTGCAGCGCCCAGGGTGCCCAGGCCCAGAATGCCCACGCGCAGCTCGCTGGCCACATAGGGCGGGTTGAACTCGATCCACTGCTGCTGGCGGTGCTGGGCCAGTGCGCGGGGCATGTTCTTTTGCAGCATCAGGGTGGCCATCAGGCAGAACTCGGCCATGCGCTGCTGTGATTCGCCCGTCACCATGCGCACGATGGGCAGGTGGGCTGGCAGGTCGCCGTCGGCCAGGATATGGTCCACGCCGGCCGCCGAGCTGAAGATGGCCTTGAGCTGCGGAAAGCTGGCCAGCACGCCGGTATCGGGCTCCCAGACCATCGCAAAATCCACCAGGCTGCGGTCGGCGGGCGGCGTGTTCCAGTCATGCACGACCACATGGGGCGCGAACTCGGCAAACAGCGCCGTCCATTCCGGAATGGCGGCGCTGCCGCCGCTTTTGATGATGAGGTGCAAGGGGGTGCTGGGGTCCATGGCGTGGGATGCGTTGAAGTGCAGAAAGACGGAAGGTGGCAGGGCCGGGCTCACATCGAGCGGGTGCGGTCCCCGGTGGAGATCGCATGCATCGGGTGGCGCAGGGTCGGGTCAAAGGGGTTGATCTGCGCGCTCAAGGTCTTGGCTTCGCGCAGCAGCATGTCGCGCACGATGGGCAGGCGCTCGTCGCTCAGGCGCGCGGTGTGCGTGCCGATCGACAGCGCGGCCACCACCTGGCCATTGCGGTCAAACACCGGCACCGCCAGGCCGGCCATGCCTTCGAGCAGGCCGGAGTTCTTCGCGGTATAGCCCTGGCGGTGCGCCTTGTCGATCTCGGTGCGCATGTAGACCTCGTCATAGACGTTGTAGTGCTGCATGCGCGGCAGGTTGAAGCGCAGCACCTCCTCGCGCTCGGCCTCGGGCAGGTTGGCCAGGATGACCAGCGAGCCCTGGCCCACGCCCAGCGCCACACGGCCGCCGATATCGCCGGTAAAGGTGCGGATGGGGAACTGGCCTTCGATGCGGTCCAGGCAGACCGCGTCGAAGCCCGAGCGCACCATCAGGATCACCGTGTCATTGAGGCTGGCGCACAGGCGCAGCAGCACCGGGCGCGCCAGGCTGCGCAGGTCGCTCACCGCACCGGCCTGGGCGGCCAGCGAGAACAGATCCAGGCTCAGCCGGTAGAGCTTGTGCACCTGGTCCTGCTCGACCATGCCCTCCTGGATCAGGCCCTGCAGCAGCCGGTGGGTGGTGGCCTGGGTCAGGCCGATTTCCTTGGCCAGGTGGGTGACCCGCACACCTTCGTTCTGGTGCGCGGCCAGCGCGCGCATCACCAAAAAGCTGCGATGCAGGGTGCCGCGCTGGTGGCTGTTGTCCTCAGAGGTGTCTGTGCTCATGGTTTTCCGGAATAAAAATTCTGCGACACTCGTTTTTATTCCATTTATCGGAATAAATCAAATTTATCTTCCATTATCAGTGTTTACACCGTGTATGAATTCAAACCACATTCCGAAAATAGATAAATAGTTGCAAATGTCGTTCATCCCTGCGACATGGCCGACGGGCCCTGCAACCCTGTGCCACCGAGGTGATTTCCATGAGTTTTCTGCGTCTCCACAACGTCTCCAAACAGTACGGCCCCAACCGGGTGGTCAGCCAGTTCAACCTGGATGTGCAAAAGGGCGAGTTCGTCTCCTTGCTCGGCCCCTCGGGCTGCGGCAAGACCACGAGCCTGCAGATGATTGCCGGCTTTGTGGATGTGACCGAAGGCCGCATCGAGCTGGATGGCAAGGACATCACCCGCGCCAAGGCCAATGAGCGCGGCCTGGGCATCGTGTTCCAGACCTATGCGCTGTTTCCGCACATGACCGTGCGCGAGAACGTCGAGTTCGGTCTGGAGATGCGCAAGGTGGCGCAGCCCGAGCGCAGCGAGCGCGCCACCGAGGCACTGGCCCTGGTGCACCTGGGCCCCTATGCCGACCGTTACCCGCGTGAACTGTCGGGTGGCCAGCGCCAGCGCGTGGCGCTGGCCCGGGCGCTGGTCATCAAGCCCCCGGTGCTGCTGCTCGATGAACCGCTGTCCAACCTGGATGCCAAGCTGCGCGAGGAGATGCAGTTCGAGCTGCGCGAGATCCAGCGCAAGGTGGGCACGACCACCATCATGGTGACCCATGACCAGAGCGAAGCCATGTCGATCAGCGACCGCGTGGTGGTGATGGAGGCTGGCCGCATCACCCAGGTGGATACGCCGCACACGGTGTACGAGCACCCGCACAACGCCTTTATCTCCACCTTTGTCGGCAAGGCCAACCTGCTGCAGGCCACCGTGCATGCCCAGGGCGGCCAGTGGCTGGCGCATGTGGGCGATGTGCAGATGGCGGTGCAGGATGTGCCGGCCGCAGCCGCCAGCCATGGCACGCGTTTGCTGCTGGGCCTGCGCCCCGAGAAAATCCAGCTCTCGGCCACCTCGGCCGGCCGCACCCAGGGCACCGTGCGCGAGCGCTTCTTCCTGGGCAACCTCTGGCTCTACACGGTGGAATGCCCGCTGGGCAGCATCACCGTGACGGCAGCCAACGATGGCGAGGCACCCCACCAGGTGGGCAGCCAGGTGGGCATTGACTGGTCCGACCGCAATGTGCGCCTGATCGCCGGTGACGGGGTGGCCGTATGAGCGAGCGCCGCACCTGGGCCCCCTGGGCCATGAGCGCGCCGGCGCTGCTGCTGTTTGCGGTGATGCTGGCGGTGCCGCTGCTGCTGACGACCATCCTGTCCTTCAATGCCTACAACGTGGACACCGGTCCGGTCGCGGGCAGCTTCACGGTCGAGCACTATGTGCACATCGTCACCGACAGCTACTACTACGAGATCTTCTGGCGCACCCTGTGGATTTCGGGCCTGGTCACCTTGATCTGCATCGCCATCGGCGCGCCCGAGGCCTACATCCTGAGCAAGATGCGCGCGCCGTGGCGCTCCATCTTCTTGCTGATCATCCTGGCGCCGCTGCTGATCTCGGTGGTGGTGCGGGCCTTTGGCTGGAGCATGCTGCTCGGCCCCGAGGGGCTGATCAACGACATCTTCCGCCTCGTGGGCATCGGCCCGGTCAAGCTGCTCTACAACGAGACGGCCATCGTCATTGCACTGGTGCATGTGATGCTGCCCTTCATGGTGATCCCCGTCTGGACCTCGCTGCAAAAGCTCGATCCTTCGGTCGAAAGCGCCTCGCTGTCGCTGGGTGCCTCGCACTTCACCACCTTGCGCCGCGTGGTGTTTCCGCAGGTGCTGCCCGGCATTCTGTCGGGCAGCCTGATCGTGTTCGGCCTGGCGGCCAGCTCGTTTGCGATTCCCGGCCTGCTGGGCGGGCGTCGGGTCAAGATGGTCGCCACCCTGATCTATGACGAATACCTGCACGAGCTGAACTGGCCGCTGGGCGCAGCCATCGCCTTTGTGCTGCTGGCCGCCAATCTGGTGATCATGCTGGGCTGGAACCGCATGGTTGAAGGCCGCTACAAGAAGACCCTGGGCTGAGAGGCGAGGTGACTGACATGCAAAAAAACGGACCCATTGCCCTCATCTTCAACGCGCTGGTCATCATCTTCATGCTGGCGCCGCTGGTCATCGTCTGCCTGGTGGCCTTCACCCCGGCTGAAACCTTGACCCTGCCGACCACCAGCTTCTCGCTGCGCTGGTTCGAGCAGGTGCTGCACCATGCCGACTTTGTCCAGTCGTTCTGGAACAGCCTGGGCCTGGCCGTCGCCGCCGCGTCCATCTCCACCGCGCTGGCTGTGCCCGCCGCCATTGCGCTGGTGCGCTATGAGATCCCCGGCCGTGGCGCGCTGCAGGCGCTGTTCCTGTCGCCGCTGATCATTCCCCACCTGGTGCTGGGTGTGGCCATGCTGCGCATGTTCTCGCTCGTGGGCGGCCAGGGCAGCTTTGGCTGGCTGATCTTTGCCCATGCGCTGGTGGTGATGCCCTACACCATGCGCCTGGTGATGGCCGCGCTGATCGGCTTTGACCGCAGCGCCGAGCAGGCCGCCTACTCGCTGGGCGCCAGCAATGCCACGGTGTTCAAGCGCATCACCTTGCCGATGATCCTGCCCGGCATCACCGGCGGCTGGCTGCTGGCCTTCATCAACAGCTTTGACGAGCTGACCATGTCGATCTTTGTGGTCTCGCCCAGCACGGTGACCTTGCCGGTGCGCATGTACATGTATGCCACCGAGTCGCTGGACCCGATGATGGCAGCGGTATCGGCGCTGATCGTGTTCATCACCTTGGGGTTGATGCTCCTGCTCGACAAGGTCTATGGTCTGGACCGCATCCTGATTGGCAAGCACTGATGGCACACGCAATCCCTCTTTTGCCGGCCGGCCAGCTGCAGCGCCTCAAGGAGCAGGGCCGCCAGCCGCTGCAGTTTGTGCTCAACGGCCAGCCTGCCCAGGCGTTGCAGGGCGACACGGTGCTGACGGCGGTGCTGACCCAGTCGGCCCAGCTGCGCAGCCATGAGTTTGCCCATAGCCCGCGCGCTGGCTTTTGCATGATGGGCGCCTGCCAGGACTGCTGGGTCACCCTCGGCGGCGAGCAGGCCGGCCGCAAGCTGCGCGCCTGCTCCACCTTGCTGCAGCCGGGCATGCAGATCTGCACCACGGCAGAGGCCGTGGCCCAAGCTACCGCCACCCAGGTGCAACCATGATTGCCAGCGATTTCTACCTGGACGACCCCCGGCCCGCAGACGGCCCGCCCGTCATCGTGGGCGCCGGGCCTGCCGGCATCCGTGCCGCACAAACCCTGCTGGCCCACGGCCTGCGCCCGGTTGTCATTGACGAGGCGCCCAAGGCCGGTGGCCAGATCTACCGCCGCCAGCCCGATGGCTTCAGCCGCAAGCCCAAGGACCTGTATGGCTTTGAGCACGGCCGCGCCAGCGACCTGCACCAGACCTTTGACCGCCTGCGCCCGCAGCTGGACTACCGGCCCGACACCCTGGTCTGGAACGCCCAGGGCCACAGCCTGGACCTGCTGCACACGGCGCAGCGCACGGCAGACAGCCTGCGCTGGCGCGATCTGATCGTGGCCACCGGTGCCACTGACCGTGTATTGCCGTTGCCCGGCTGGACCCTGCCCGGTGTCTACACCTTGGGCGGCGCCCAGGTGGCCCTCAAGTACCAGGGCTGTGCGATTGGCGATGCGGTGGTGTTTGCCGGCACCGGCCCCTTGCTCTACCTAGTGGCCTACCAATATGCCAAGGCGGGCGGCCGGGTGCTGGCGGTGCTGGACACCGCCCCGGCCGTGCAGCGCTACAAGGCTGCGCCCGCGATGCTGGCCCAGCCGGCAGTGGCCGCCAAGGGCCTGTACTTGGTGAGCTGGCTGATGTTCCACGACGTGCCGGTGCACCATGGCGTGCAGCTGCTGCGCGCCGAAGGCGCCGACAGGGTGCAGGCGCTGGTGTGGAAGGATGCACAGGGCGCCGAGCAGCGCACTGCCTGCAGCGCCATCGGCCTGGGCTATGCGCTGCGGCCCGAGACGCAGCTGGCCGACCTGCTGGGCTGCGAATTCGCCTTTGCACCGCTGCACCGCTGCTATGTGCCGCAGATCGATGCCGACCGGCGCAGCAGTGTGCCCGGTGTCTATTTGGCCGGCGATGGCGCCGGCATCATGGGCGCCGATGCGGCCGAGATGTCCGGCGAGCTGGCTGCGCTGGCTTTGCTGCAGGACCGGGGCATTGCGACCGATACAGCGCGCCAGGCCAGGCTGCGCGAGCAGCTGGACAAGACGCAGCAGTTCCGCCAGGCGCTGGAGGTGGCGTTTCCCTTTCCCGACGACTGGGCCGCGCGTGCACCGGACGAGCTGGTGGTCTGCCGCTGCGAAAACATCACCGCTGGCGAGCTGCGCGCCACTGCGGCGACCCAGCCGCAGGGCGATATCAACCGCATCAAGGCGCTGTGCCGGGTGGGCATGGGCCGCTGCCAGGGCCGCATGTGCGGCGTGGCGGCAACCGAGATCCTGGCCGACACCTTGAAGGTGCCGGTGGCGCAGATCGGCCGCATCCGGGGCCAGGCGCCGATCAAGCCGCTGCCGCTGGACATGACGGTGCTGCCGCAGGACCAGGAGGCCTCCCATGGTTAAGCAACTGGCCACCGAGGTGGTGGTGATCGGCGGCGGCATCATGGGTGCGAGCACGGCGCTCTTTCTGCGCCGGCGCGGCATCCAGGTGGTGATGCTCGAGCGCGATCTTTGCGGCTCCCGTTCCAGCGGCGTCAACTTTGGCGGTGTGCGCCGCCAGGGCCGCTCGTTGGCGATGCTGCCGCTGTCCCAGCGCGCCCACCAGCACTGGGGGCGGCTGACCGAACTGATCGGCACCGAGGCCGAGTACGAGCGCTCGGGCCACTTCAAGATTGCCCGCTCGCAGGCGGACATGGAATCCCTCGTGCGGTATGCCGAGAAGACGCGCGACTGCGGGCTGGACCTGCAGCTGCTCGACGGCGCGGCGCTGCACAAGCGCTTTCCGGTCGGCGGCGCCAAGGTGGTGGGCGGCTCCTTCTGCCCGGATGACGGCCAGGCCAATCCGCGCCTGCTGTCCCCGGCCTTTGCCACGGCGGCCGCGCGGGCCGGTGCCCAGGTGTTCGAGCACACGCCGGTGCTGGAAGTGGCGCACAATGGCCAGCGCTTTGTGGTGCGCACGCCGGAGATGGAGATCCGCGCGAATGTGGTGGTCAACGCTGCAGGTGCCTGGGCCGGCCAGTTTGCCGAGCAGTGCGGCGAGCCGGTGCCCATGCGCATCCGGCCACCGGCGATGGGGGTGACCGAGCCCTTGCCGTTCTTCTTGCACTGGAGCCTGGGCGTGGAAGGCGGCAGCATCTACTGCCGCCAGGTGCGCCGGGGCAATGTGGTGTTTGGCGGCGGGCCCGGCCTGGTGCTGGACGACACCCGCGCCCGCAACCGCCACACCACCGTCTGGGCACAGCTGCCGCAGCTGGTGGAGCTGCTGCCCCAGTTGAAGAACGCCCAGCTGATCCGCACCTGGAGCGGCAATGAGGGCGCCTTGCCTGACCACGAGCCTATCATCAGTGCCAGCAGCCGCCAGGCCGGCCTCTACCATGCCTTCGGTTTTGCCGGCGGTGGCTTCCAGCTGGGGCCGGGCGTGGGCGATGTGATGGCCGAGCTGATCGCCGAGGGCCGCAGCAGCACGCCGATTGACGCTTTCCGCATAGACCGATTTACCGACCCCGCATGTTCTACCTGAAAGGAATCCACATGTCTTCTTGGACGACGACCCTCAAAACCCCTGTGCGCGCCATCGCCCTGTTGGCCTCTGTGGTGGCTGCGGCCAGCGCGGTGCAGGCGCAGACCAAAACCATTTACATCGGCATGAATGGCGGCAACATGGAGCGCACCTATTCGCAGTTCGTGTTCCCCGCATTCGAGAAGGCCAACAACGTCAAGGTGGTGGTGGTGCCGGGCACCTCGACCGACATCCTGGCCAAGGCCCAGGCCTCCAAGGACAAGGCCCAGATGCAGGTCATGACCCTGGATGACGGCGTGATGTACCGCGCCATCAGCATGGGCCTGTGCGAGAAGCTCAAGCCCGCTGCCAGCTACGGCGACATTCCGGCCATCGCCAAGATCAAGGACAGCGCGATTGGCCTGTCGATGGGCCTGACCGGCCTGGCCTACAACACCAAGATGTTTGCCGACAAGGGCTGGGCGGCGCCCACTTCCTGGAACGACCTGGCGGACCCCAAGCTCAAGGGCAAGGTGGTCGTGCAATCGATGCCGGCATCGTCGTTTGGCCTGCATGCCTTCCTGATGTTCAACCGCCTCAAGGGCGGCACCGAGAAGAATGTGGACCCGGCCTTCAAGGCCTGGCCGACGACGATTGGCCCGAACGTGGTGGAGTACATCCCCAATTCGTCCAAGGTGGTGGAGATGATGCAGGCCGGTGATGCGGCCATCTTCCCCTACACCCTGACGCAGGCCGAGCTGATGAAGTCCAAGGGCATCCCGATGGAATATGTGGCGCCCAAGGAAGGCGCGGTGGTGCTGATGACCGCCATGTGCGTGCTCAACAACAACCCCGAGTCCGATCTGGCGCAAAAGCTGGTGGAGTACCTGGTGAGCCCTGAAGCCCAGGCGCTGGCGATGGAAAATGGCAGCTACAACCCGGTGAACCCCAAGACCAAGCTGCAAGGCAAGCCGGCCGAAGAGCAGAACAAGATGAACGCCATCCTGAAGAACGCCGTGGCTGTGGACTGGGATGTGGTCAACGCCGACCGCCCCGAATGGAACAAGCGCTGGAACCGCACGGTGGAGCGCTGACAGCCGGCAGGTGCCTGGCGCGATAGCACCCGGCACCTGGCGGGACCGATAGCAAAGCTGCCAACGCATGCCCTTCACCGGATCGGCGTGGGCAGCTTTTTATTTTGTGCCCTGGCCCAGTGGCTGGCCGTTGACGGTCTGGCCGTAGAGCGAGAACGCGCTGTCGTGGAAGCGCTTGCGCGTGTCTTCGATGTTGCCGGTAAAGCGCGGATCCTGCGGGCGCTCGTGGCTGTTGATGTAGGTGGCCACATCCCAGGCATCCTGGTCGCTGAGCGTATGGCCCTTGCCCAGCGGCATATTGGCCTGGATGAAGCCGGCTGCCTTGTCCACCTCATGCATGCCGGCGCCCCAGTTGTACGACTGCTTGCCCCACAGCGGCGGGAAGACCTGCACATCGCCGCTGCGCTGGCCCTGGCCGTCATCGCCATGGCACAGCGCGCACTGGGCGTTGAACACTTTCTGGCCGCGTGCATAGTCGGGCGCCTGGGCGGGTTTGGCCAGCTTGGGGTAGCTGGCGCCGGGCAGCTTCTCGCCCACCGGCGCGCCCTTGGACATCCAATAGGCATAGGCCTCCAGTGCCACCAGCACCTCATCACCAGGGGGCGGGGCCTTGCCGTTCATGCTGTACATGAAGCAGCCGCGCAGCCGCTCGGAGAAGGTATCGACGCTCTTGGTCTTGCTGCGGTAGGCGGGGTATTGGGTGTAGGCGCCCCACAGCGGCGCGGAGTCGGCAGCGCGCCCTGCATCCAGGTGGCAGTTGACGCAGTTGAGCGTATTGCCGACAAAGGCCTTGGCCTGGGTGCTGGTGTGCAGAAAGATCTGCTCGCCCCGGCGGATCACATCGCCCATCGGGCCTTCGGGAATCGCATCGGCAGCGGGTGGGGCGAAGGCGGCAGTGCTGGCTGCAGTTGGCGCTTTGGCTGCGCTGGCGGCGGGCGTGGCAGCTGCAGGTGCTGGCTTGGGTGCATCCGCTGCGGCAGTAGCGGGTGCCGGGTTGGGGCTGGCGGGAGCTGCTGCTGGTTTTTGCGCGGTCTGGGCGGGCGCTGCGGCGGGCCGCTCATCGGCCAGCTCGCCCATGCTTTTGTTCACCTGCACCCCAAAGCTGATGGCGGCCACGAGCACGATGGCAACGACGACCACCACAAAGATCTTGAGGTACTGCCACTCGCTGTGCTGGACGCGGGCCTGCTCCTCGGGCGTTTCCAGATGGTTGGGGCGCTGGTAATCCATGCTGTTCTCCGCTCAACGCTGGGCAGCGCCCGAGGCGCCGGCGTAGTACTGGGCGATGGCGTTGACATCATCGCTGCTGAGCTTTTTGGCAATGCCTTCCATGAGGCCTAGCGGCCCGGGCGGGCGGCTGCCTTTTTTCCAGGCATCGATCTGCGCTTGCATATAACCGGCGCTGAGTTTGGCAATGGCGGGGAAATGCGCACCCACGCCAGCCCCACCGGGCCCGTGGCAGCTGTTGCAGGCGGGGATGCCCTCTTGCATGCGGCCACGCTCCACCAGCCAGGCGCCCTTGTCTTTGGCACCGGCCTGGCTGGGTGAGGCGGCGATGCCCGATGGCAGGCTGGCAAAGTAAGCAGCGACATCGGCGCGCTGCTGCGAGGTCAAGCCCTTGGCAATGGGCGCCATGATGGGGTTGCCGCGCGAGCCATCGGCAAAGGCATCCAACTGGCTGCGCAGATAGCTGCTGCCCTGGCCGGCCAGCGGCGGGAAGGCGGCCATGCCCTGGCCTTTGGCGCCATGGCAGCTGGCGCAGGAGGCCACGGTGGGCGGCAAGCCGTTGTTGGCGATCTGTTCACCTTGCTGGGGGTTGGCGGTTTGGGCCTGGGCAGCGGCGCACAGCAACAGCGCCCAGGGCCAGACTGCGCCAAGCCGGCGCAGCATGCGCGTGGGAGTGTGTCTCATCGTGTTATGGCTGTAGTTTGGACAGATGGTAGGCAGGGATGGCCTGGGGCAGTGTCGGCCAATGCCGATGGTGTTGCCCACCTTGCGCACATGAAAAAAGCCGCTGGCAAGCGGCTTGGTGGGGGGAAGCGGTCTCGGACTCAGAGGCCCAGCATCAACTTGAGGTTTTGCACCGCTGCGCCGCTGGCGCCCTTGCCCAGGTTGTCCAGGCGGGCGATGACCACGGCCTGGCGCAGCTGTTCATTGCCGAACACGCGGATTTCCAGCTTGTTGGTGCCCGCCAAGGTATCGGCGGCCAGCTTGTTGTCGTCAGTAGGCGGCAGCACCTGCACCCATTGCTCGTCCTGGTTGGTTTGGGCGTAGTGGGCGGCCAGGGCGTTGTGCAGGTCGCTCAGCAGCGGCTTGCCGGGCAGTTCATCGAGGTGCAGCGGCAGCTGCACCAGCATGCCCTGGGCGAAGTTGCCGACCGCAGGGATGAACACCGGGCGGCGGGTCAGTCCGGTGTATTTCAGGATTTCGGGGATGTGCTTGTGCGTCAGGCCCAGTGCATAGGCCTCATAAGGCGCGGCACCGCCGGCCTCGTAAGCTTCCATCATTTGGCGGCCGCCACCGGAGTAGCCGGACACCGAAGGCAGTGCCAGCGCAGCATCGGCAGGGACCAGGCCGGCATCGATCAGCGGGCGCAGAATGGCGATGGCACCAGTGGCATAGCAGCCGGGGTTGGAGACGCGCTTGGCCGCTTGCACGGCGGCTTTCTGGCCTGCGCTCAGCTCGGGGAAGCCATAGACCCACTGGTCGTTGACGCGGTGGGCGGTGGAGGCATCGATGATGCGGATGCTGCGGCCGGTTTCCTGCTCGATGGCATCGACCATGGCTGTGGTGTCCTTGGCGGCATCGTCGTGCAGGCACAGGATGACCAGATCCACGCCCGCGATCAGCGCGCGCTTGGCGGCAGGGTCCTTGCGCAGTTCGGGGGCAATGCTTACCAACTCCACGCCGGGCATATCCACCAGGCGTTCGCGAATCTGCAGACCGGTGGTGCCAGCTTCGCCGTCGATAAACACTTTTGCCATTGCCATCACTCCTGCTGTGCGTTGGCCCCTGCACGGGCAGCGGGCACTTGGGTTCGGGAAAGTGCTTATTGTCATACAAAGCTGCGCAAGACGTGCAGGACGATGGCAAATTTGCCTGTGCGCAAGGCGGGGTCGCGAAGTGCGCTGGGCATGCCGTTGTGGCGTCTGCGATGGCCAGATGCCGGGCTCCAGCGCAGTGCGCACTAGCGCAAAAAGGGGTCAGCACTGGGCGGTTGTGCCAAAAATCCTGCACTGCCGAGGTTTTTACAGACAAGTTTTGCGCCCGCCTCCGACATGCGTTGACTGCAGTGGCTGACAGACGCATTGGACGGAGATGGCTGCTGAATATGGCTGGCTAGCTATACAAATAATAGCTATAAGCATTCCAACGGCTGCCAAACCCCGGAAGCGCGTTAGGGCTCCTGCAGGCGCTGCCGCCCATGGCGCAGTGCAGCATGGTAAATTCGCGGACTGCCAGGCCTTCTGCCTTGTTTGCGAGTTCTTTGTTCTGCGCGCTCGGCCGCCGGGTTTTTTCCCATTTTGTTTTACTGAGAGACATCATGAAAATTCATGAATACCAAGGCAAGGAAATCTTGCGTCAGTTCGGCGTGCCCGTTCCGCGCGGTATCCCCGCCTTCACTGTGCAAGAAGCAGTGGAAGCAGCACAGAAGCTGGGCGGCCCCGTGTGGGTGGTGAAGGCCCAGATTCACGCAGGTGGCCGCGGTAAGGGCGGTGGCGTGAAGGTTGCCAAGACCATCGACGACGTGAAGGCGTTGTCCGAGCAAATCCTCGGCATGCAGCTGGTGACCCACCAGACGGGCCCTGAAGGCCAGAAGGTGCGCCGCCTGTACATCGAAGACGGTGCCGACATCCAGCAGGAATACTACCTGTCTGCCGTGACCGACCGTGGCACGCAGAAGGTGGCCTTCATCGCTTCGAGCGAAGGCGGCATGGACATCGAGGAAGTGGCGCACAGCACCCCTGAAAAGATCATCACCGTGCTGGTCGACCCCATTGCTGGCTTCACGCAAGCCAATGGTGAAGAGCTGGCCAAGGGCATCGGCATGCCTGCTGATTCGGTGGCCCAGTTCATCGATATCTGCCAAAAGCTGTACAAGTGCTACATGGACACGGACGCTTCGCTGGTGGAAATCAACCCGCTGAACCGTGACTCCAAGGGCAACGTGATTGCACTGGACTCCAAGTTCAACTTCGATCCCAACGCGCTGTTCCGTCACCCAGAACTGGTGGCCCTGCGCGATCTGGACGAAGAAGATCCTGCTGAAGTGGAAGCTTCGAAGTTCGACCTGGCCTACATCAGCCTGGACGGCAACATCGGCTGCCTGGTGAACGGCGCTGGCCTGGCCATGGCCACGATGGACACCATCAAGCTGTTCGGCGGCGAGCCTGCCAACTTCCTGGACGTGGGCGGCGGTGCCACCCCCGAGAAGGTCACCGAAGCCTTCAAGATCATGCTCAAGAACCCCAAGGTC
>NZ_CAXYJV010000048.1:0-12206 GCF_964277875.1 uncultured Comamonas sp. | reverse complement strand
TCTGCGCGCTGGCCCTTGCTTGCACCCCGGTGCAAGCTGCGGACCAGCCCTTCGAACTCATCCCGATTGCACTCCAACGCGGCTGCGTAGAGATCGTGAACACGTTCTTAGAGCCCTGCATTTCAACCCGCTGCCCGCCCCGCGTCAAATTCAATGCCGCAATGCCGGCATTCGCAAAACTATGCTTGGTCTGGCGGGGCCGCTGCCAAGGCGCCGGCATGCTGCAGGCACTGCTGCTGCCATTCGTCCTGCGCCATCAGCGCGCGCGCCGCCTCCATCGCGGGCATGCCCTGCTGAGATTGCTGGTAGAGAAAGGCGACCTCGCTCTCGACCACCGGCTCCACCAGCGGCCAGGCGCGCAGGCCAGGTGTGTGCCGCACGGTGGCCAACACGGCGCCCGGAACGATGCTGGCCACCTGGCCCTCACCCACCGCCTGCAGCAAGGCCTGGACGGAATTGGTCTCCATCGCCGGCTGCACCAGCACGCCCACGGCCAAAAAGCTGCGCTCGACGATCTGGCGGTTGTGCATGTCGGGCGTCAGCAGGCACAGCGGCTGCTGCGCGGCCTGGGCCCAGCGCAGCGGCTCGGCGGCATGCAAGGTATCGCCCACGCAGGCCGGGTGCGGCGCCGCTTGCAACAGGTAGTAGTGTTCCTGGTACTGGGGCGCGCAATGGGTGCGCGGGCGGCGGATGCGGTCGCTGTAGCCCAGCGCCAGGTCCAGGCTCAGCTCTTCCAAGCCACGTTCAATATCGGGGGAACTCATCGCATGCAGCACCGGCACCAGGCCCGGATGCTGGCGGCGCAGCAGGCTGGCAAAGCGCAGCAGCATCGGCATGGCCGTGGGCACGGCCGCCATGCGCAGCTGCCCTTGCAACTGGCCCGCCTGGGCGCTCAGGCGCTGGCGCAGGCGCGCCTCACTCTGCAGCATCTCCAGGCCGGTCTGCAGCACCTGCTCGCCCTCGGGCGTGAAACCGGCAAACACCCGGCCCCGGCGCACGATGGCCACGCCAAACTCCGCCTCCAGCGCGCGCAGCGCGTTGGACAGTGCCGGCTGGGTGATATGGCAGGCCTGTGCTGCCCGCGCGAAATGGCCATGCGCATGGAGCGCGGCCAGGTAGCGCATGGCAGCGAGCAGGTTCATCAGGTGTTGCTGCTGACGGAGATGGTCGGGAACTTCGACGAGAAGTCCTTGGCCTGCTGCGCGATCTTGACCGCGATGCTGCGGGCCACCTGCTTGTAGATGGCCGCCACTTCGCTGTCAGGCGCCGCCACCACGGTGGGGGTACCACTGTCCGCCTGCTCGCGGATCTGCATCGACAGCGGCAGCGCACCGAGGTAGTCGAGCTGGTAGGCGGCCGCCATGTGCTTGCCGCCATCGGCGCCAAAGATATGTTCCACATGGCCGCAGTGGGTGCAGACATGCATCGCCATGTTCTCGATCACGCCCAGGAGCGGCACACCCACCTTCTCGAACATCTTGATGCCCTTGCGCGCGTCGAGCAACGCGATGTCCTGCGGCGTGGTGACGATCACCGCACCGGTCAGCGGCACGCGCTGGCTCAGGGTCAGCTGGATGTCGCCGGTGCCCGGTGGCATGTCGATCAACAGGTAGTCGAGGCCGGCCCAGTTGGTCTGGCGCAGCATCTGCTCCAGCGCCTGCACGGCCATCGGGCCGCGCCAGATCATCGCCTGGTCCTGGTCGACCAGCAGGCCGATCGACATCACCTGCACGCCATGGTTGAGCTTGGGCTCCATGGTCTTGCCATCGCTGCTCTCGGGCTTGCCGTCCACGCCCATCATCATCGTCTGGCTGGGGCCGTAGATATCGGCATCCAGCACGCCGACGCTTGCGCCCTCGGCCGCCAGCGCCAGCGCCAGGTTGGCGGTGGTGGTGCTCTTGCCCACGCCGCCCTTGCCCGATGCGACGGCAATGATGTTCTTCACACCGGGGATCAGCGGCACACCGCGCTGCACGGCATGCGTGATCACCTTGTTGCTGATGGTCACCGAGACGTTTTCGACGCCCGGCACCGCCTTGGCAGCCGCCACGAACTGGCTGCGCAACTGCGGCACCAGGCTTTTGGCGGGGTAGCCCATCTCCACATCAAAGGCGACATCGCCGCCATGGATCTGGAGGTTGCGCACGGCACGCGTGCTGACAAAATCTTTGCCCGTATGCGGGTCTTGAACGCTGGCCAGCGCGGCCAGTAGCGCGGTTTCGGTCACTGTCATCGTGTTTTCTATTCCTGAGACAGCAATAAGTCTAGCGAACCGCGCTTGCCCTTGCGAACCAGCGACAATCTGGGCTTTTCCCCTGCACCTCTTGAAAGACCTGCACCCGTGAAACTGAAAATGGCCGAGAACTCCGTGTTTGCGATCTTGCTGCGCTCGTCGTGGTGGATCAGTGTGGTGGTCGGAGCCATCATCGTGGTGCTGTGCCTGGCGCTGCTGCCCAAGGACATCCGCTTTGTCGGCGCAGCTGGCAGCCTGCCATTCTTCGTGATCGGCGCCATGGCCGCCAAGCGCCAGTGGAACCAGCCCAGCGCTGCGGCCAGCCAGGCGCTGCTGGCGCAGGCCAGCGCCCTGTCCAGCCGCGACCTGCAGGCCTGGCTGAGCCGCGCCTGGCAGGCCGAAGGCTATACCGTCACCCCGGTGCAGCAAGGCGCCGCCGATCTGCAATTGGCGCGCAACGGCCAGACCACGCTGGTGCAAACCAAGCGCAGCAAGGCCGGCGTACATGGCATCGAGCCGCTGCGCGCGCTGCATGAGACCGCCAGCCAGGCGGGCGCCGCCAGCGTCTATGTGCTGCTGCAAGGCGAGCTCAGTGACAACGCGCGCACGTTTGCCCGTGACCAGAAAATCGTGCTGCTGCAGAACCTGGAACTGGCGACCTTGCTGAAAAAGGCGGCGGCGAAAGCCTGACGATGGGGCATTGCGGATAGCGCAGCGACAGCGCCACTTGGCGCAGCACCCCCGTTTCGGCTATGGTGCTGCCCATGTCTGCCGCTCTGCACTACAGCCCCCATTCCGCTGCCACCGCCATCGTGCTGTCGGGGGGCGGCGCGCGCGCCGCCTACCAGGTGGGGGTGTTGCAGGCGCTGTCGCGCCTGCGCCAGAACGCCGGGGCCGACCATGCGCCCACGCCCTTCCCGATAGCAGTAGGCACCTCGGCCGGCGCGATCAATGCGGCCGGCCTGGCCTGTGGCGCTGAGCATTTCGACCTGGCGGTGCAGCGGCTCTCGCGGGTGTGGCGCAACTTCTCCACCAGCCAGGTCTACCGCGCCGATGCCTTTGGGGTCATGCGCAGCGGGGCGCGCTGGCTCAGCCTGCTGACCCTGGGCTGGGCGCTGACCCGCTGGCACCACAGCAAACCCCGCTCGCTGCTGGACAACGCCCCGCTGCTGGAGCTGCTGCAGGCCGAGCTGCCCCTGGAGAAAATCCCCCATTTGCTGCGCAAAGGCACGCTGTCGGCGTTGGCCATCACTGCATCGAGCTACACCACCGGCGAGCACATCACCTTCTACGAAGCCGGCCCCCATGTCCCCAGCTGGTCGCGCACGCAGCGCCGTGCCATCCAGGACCGCATCAGCCACCAGCACCTGATGGCCTCGTCGTCGATTCCCTTCATCTTCCCGCCCGCCGAGCTGATGCTGCGCGGCCAGTACAACTACCTGGGCGACGGCGCGATGCGCCAGACCGCCCCGCTGGCCCCTGCGGTGCATCTGGGCGCCCAGCGCATTGTGGTGGTCGGTGTGGGCCGCTCGCACGAGGTGCTGAACCTGCCCCAGGGTGAGCACCCGCCGTTCCCGTCGCTGGCCCAGGTGGCCGGCCATGCGCTGTCCACGATCTTTCTCGATGCGCTGTCAGTGGACGTGGAGCGGGCCCAGCGCATCAACCACACCTTGAGCCTGATCCCCGAGGCCGAGCGTGCCCGCAGCGCACTGCGGCCGCTCGATCTGCTGGTGATCACGCCGTCGCAGTCGCTGGATGCGCTGGCGCTGGCGCACCTGCAGGAGCTGCCCACGCCGGTGCGGGCGCTGCTGGGCGCAATGGGCGTGTCGGTGCACAGCCAGAACGTCGGCAGCGCTGCGCTGGCCAGCTACCTGCTGTTCGAGCCGGGCTACACCCGGGCGCTGATGGCGCTGGGCCGGGCCGACACGATGGCGCGGCGCGACGAGGTCTGCGCCTTTTTCGGCTGGGGCAGCCGGCAGGCAGGCCCTGCCAATCCCCTGGTCGCGCCATCTGGCCCGGTAAGCGCCTAGAATTGGCCGGTTCTGGAGCGCCTGCGGGCGCGAGGGCTGGCCATGCCGCCCTCCCTGTGACCAGAATCCGCAACGGCCACCGGCCTGCGTCCTCTCTGTGATTAGAAAGTTCCGCAACCCTATGTCTCAACGAAAGATTTTCGTCACCACCGCCCTGCCGTATGCCAACGGCAACTTCCACATCGGCCACATCATGGAATACATCCAGGCCGATACCTGGGTGCGTGCGCAGCGAATGCAGGGCAATGCGGTCAACTTTGTCGGCGCCGATGACGCCCATGGCGCGCCGATCATGATTGCCGCCGAAAAAGCCGGCAAGACGCCCCAACAGTTTGTCGCCGACATCGCCGCCGGCCGCAAGCAGTACCTCGACGGCTTCCACATCGGTTTTGACAACTGGAGCAATACCGACAGCCCCGAGAACCACGAGCTGTCCAAGCAGATCTACCTGGATCTGAAGGCTGCCGGCTTTATCGAGACGCGCACCATCGAGCAGTTCTTCGACCCGGAGAAGAACATGTTCCTGCCGGACCGTTTCATCAAGGGCGAATGCCCCCGCTGCCACGCCAAGGACCAGTATGGCGACAACTGCGAAGTCTGCAGCTCCGTCTATGCGCCCACCGATCTGGTCAACCCCTACTCGGCGCTGTCCGGCGCCAAGCCGGTGATGAAGAGCTCGGAGCATTTCTTCTTCAAGCTGTCCGACCCGCGCGCGGTCGAGTTCCTGACCCAGTGGACCCAGGACGGCCAGCATGTGCAGCCCGAGGTGGCCGCCAAGATCAAGGAATGGTTCGGCGTGCGCACCAACCCCGATGGCTCGACCAGCGAAGGCCTGGACGACTGGGACATCTCGCGCGATGCGCCCTACTTCGGCATCGAGATCCCGGATGCACCAGGCAAGTACTTCTATGTCTGGCTGGATGCGCCGGTGGGCTACCTGGCCTCGCTGAAGAACCTGCTGGCCCAGCGTGGCGAGGACTACGACACCTACATGGCCGATCCGGCGCTGGAGCAGTACCACTTCATCGGCAAGGACATCATCACCTTCCACACCCTGTTCTGGCCGGCGATGCTGAAGTTCAGCGGCCGCAAGACACCCACCAAGATCTGCGTGCATGGCTTCCTGACCGTGAACAACGGCGAGAAGATGAGCAAGAGCCGTGGCACCGGCCTCGATCCGCTCAAGTACCTGGCCCTCAAGATGAACCCCGAGTGGCTGCGCTACTACCTGGGCGCCAAGCTCAACGGCAAGAACGAAGACGTCGACTTCACCGCCGAAGACTTCATGCTGCGCGTCAACTCCGACCTGATCGGCAAGTACGTGAACATCGCCTCACGCGCTGCCGGCTTTATCAGCAAGCGCTTTGAAGGCCGCCTGGGCGAGGTGAGCGCCGACGGCCAGGAACTGCTGGCCGTGCTGCGCGCGCAAAAGGAGGCGATTGTGGCCGCCTACGAGGCACGCGACACCGCCCGCGCCGCCCGCGAGATCATGCAGCTGTGCGACAAGGTCAACAGCTATGTCGATGCCAACAAGCCCTGGGAGCTGGCCAAGAAGGACGGCATGGAGCAGCGTCTGCACGATGTCTGCACGGTCTGCATCGAAGCGTTCCGCATCTTGACCATCTACCTCAAGCCGATCCTGCCGGGTGTGGCTGCCGAAGTGGCGAACTTCCTGATCGTGCCGCCCGAGCAATTTGCCGACGTGGACAAGCCGCTGGGCGCTGGCCACCAGATTGGCGTCTACCAGCACCTGATGCAACGGGTGGACCCGCTGCAGCTCGAAGCGCTGTTCGAAACCCCTGCCAGCCAGGAAAAGGCGGCGGCCGCTGCAGCGCCTGCCAAGGCCAAGAAGGCCGAGAAGAAAGCCGAAGCCGTGGTGGACCCGAACGCCCCCGGCGGCGAGCCGCTGGCCGAGACCATCGGCATCGACGACTTTGCCCGCATCGACCTGCGCATTGCCAGGATTGTCGAATGCAAGGCCGTGGAAGGCTCGACCAAGCTGCTGCAGCTGACCCTGGACGTTGGTGAAAAGGGTGAAGACGGCAAGCCCAAGACCCGCAATGTGTTCAGCGGCATCAGCAGCATGTACACGCCGGAGCAGCTGCAAGGCAAGCTCACCGTGCTGGTCGCCAATCTGGCGCCGCGCAAGATGAAGTTCGGCATCTCCGAAGGCATGGTGCTGGCCGCCAGCCATGCCGACGAGAAGGCCCACCCTGGCATCTATGTGCTGGAGCCCCTCCCTGGCGCGCAGCCAGGCATGCGCATCCATTGATCTCGATGGCCGCTGACCGCTGCCTCTTGCAGCCCCTGCGCTCCGTAGCCGCAGGGGCTTTTTACTGCGCCTTCGCATCGCTGCTGGGCGGCTGCAGCGTCGTGGCAGTCGGCGCTGCAGCCGTCAGCGTGACCGCCTCGGCAGTGGGGCTGGCCGCCGATGCGGCGGTGGGCACTGTCAAGGTCGTGGGCAAGGGTGTAGGCAAGGCCTATGACATGGCGACCGGCGAGGAGCAGGACAACAGCGGCATAAGCGTGCGCTACCGGGAGCGCAGACCGGGCGAAACCTTCCCGCCGCCGCAGCCCACCGAGCCGCTGGCAACGCAAGCGCCCGCACCCACCCCTCCAATGCCGCCAGCCAGGCCTGCTGCGGCAGCAGAAACCGCCATCCCCAACGGGCCCTGAATCACCCGGTTTTGAGAGCGCTCAGTTACCGGCGTAGCGACCGGGCCGGTGGCTGATCCACAGGAATACGCTCATCACGACGGCGGCCAGCACCGAGTAGGCCACGCGCTCGAATGGCACGACCCACAACGCCAGCAGCACCACCGTGCAGTCGATGACCATCTGCACCTTGCCGGCGCGGATGCCATAGCGGTCCTGCAGGTAGAGCGACACGATGGTGGCGCCGCCCAGGCTGGAGCGGTGGCGCGCCAAAAAGAGGCAGCCGGTGCCCATCAGCAGGCCACCGGCGATGGCGGCATACAGCGGATTCAGGTAGTCGATATGGATGAAACGCGGGCCGATATCGACCAGCAGCGCCAGCATGGCCACCGAGATAAAGGTCTTGACGGTGAACTCCGGCCCCATGCGCGTCCAGGCAAACCAGTAAAAGGGCAGATTGATCGCGAAGAAAATCGCACCAAACGGCAGTCCCGTGGCGTAGTGCAGCAAAAACGCCAGCCCAGCGGTGCTGCCCGTCAGCAAACCCGCCTGCGCAAACAGGCCCAAGGTGATCGAGACAAACAGCGAGCCGGTGAACAGCGCCTGGGCATCTTCAAAGCGGCCATGGCGCATGGCAGGCCCCGGCAGCGCAGCAGGGGCAACGGCCACGGTGCCGGGCAGGCCCGTGGGCGCGGTGGGGCGGGATAGCGGTGAGGACATGTCGGGTGGACAGCAAGTTTCATGCCCGCGCAAGGGTGGCGCGCGGGGCTGCCTGGCAGGGGTAGTGCTAGGTATAAACCCGAATTTTAAAGAGTTTCAGCCCGTTACGGTAAAGGATCTTCTGCAAGACCCTCGCCAGCGGGATGGGCGCGGATCGGGATGAGACGCAAGGCGTCTTTCGCGGTCCATAGCGGTAGCTATTGACAAGGAAGACCACGCAGCGGATCACCCGAGCCCGCGTTCAGACCACGGCAGGGAGTTTTGCAGAAGGTCCTGAGGCATATCCGCAACAGTTGGGGGCCTATCACGGCGGATGGAGGCCGCGCTCAGCGGCTGGGCAGTACCTGGGTGCTGTTGCTGCGCAGCACCTTGCCCTGGGCATCAAACACCACGGTGAACAGCATCTTGGTATTGGGCGGATCAATCCAGCCCCAGTCCCATTCCGCCTCGTTCTTCAGCGGGTAGCTGGTGCGCTTGGCCGGCTGGCCCAGCAGCCGGCGAATCTCCTGCTGGTCCATGCCCGGCTGCACCTTCGCAAAGTAAGCCGGGGCCAGCACCTGGCGCAGCGCGCTCATCTTGCCATCGGTGCCAATGGTGATCATGTAGTTCTGCGCACCGGCGGGCTGGCGCGTGTACTCCAAGGTGTGCGAGCCATCGGCCTCGTCCCAGATCTGGTTGGGTTCGCCAAAACGGTCGCGCACGTCCTGCTCGGTCGAGACGTGCTCCTCCAGTTCCTTGATGCGCTGCTGGTCGCAGCCCGCCAAAAACACGGAAACGGCCAGCGCGGAGGCAGCGATTGCAAATTTGGTAAGGAAGGACATGGTCAGGTTCGGTAGAATCCAGGCACAAGAGGTAAATATACGCTATGTCTTTCTTCCGCCGCCCCGACTACCAATCCGACACCACCCAGTTCCTGCTGAAGCTCAAGGCCGACAAGCCCGAGCTGGAACAAGGCCAGCGCGAAGGCCGCGCCCTGCTGTGGGACAAGGATCTGGACCGCCAGCAGCAAGCCGAGTACCAGACCGCACGTGTGGCGCAGAAGCCCTACGTGTACCAAACCAACCACGATTGATCGCCCTGCCCGCTGCCGGCCGCCTGGCCCCGCAGCGGCTTTCGATCCCGCATAGCCTCCGCGCATGGCAACCCCCGGCAACCTGACCACGGCTGAGGACGACGCGCGCCCCGCCGCAGGTGCCGCTGCCATGCCCGAGGTGGTGGACCAGGTGGCGCTCGCGCGCCTGTACGGCGAGCCGCTGTTCGCGATGCCCACCGACCTGTACATCCCGCCCGATGCGCTGGAGGTGTTTCTGGAGGCTTTTGAAGGCCCGCTGGACTTGCTGCTCTACCTGATCCGCAAGCAGAACTTCAACATCCTCGACATTCCGATGCTGAGCGTCACCCGCCAGTACCTGAGCTATGTGGACGAGATCCGCAGCCGCAACCTGGAGCTGGCCGCCGAATACCTGCTGATGGCCGCGATGCTGATCGAGATCAAGTCGCGCATGCTGCTGCCGCCCAAGAAGCAGGCCGAGGGTGAAGAAGCCGAAGACCCCCGCGCCGAGCTGGTGCGCCGCCTGCTGGAGTACGAGCAGATGAAGCTGGCCGCCCAGGGCCTGGGCGCCGTGCCGCAGTACGGGCGCGATTTCATCAAGGCCCAAGTCTTCATCGAGCAGGCGCTGCAGCCGCGCTTTCCGGATGTGGAGATGTCCGAGCTGCAGGAGGCCTGGCGCGACATCCTCAAGCGCGCCAAGCTGGTGCAGACCCACAAGATCACCCGCGAAGAGCTCTCGGTGCGGGAGTACATGAGCGCCATCCTCAAGCGCCTCCAAGGCCGGCGCTTTGTCGAGTTCGAGGACATCTTCGAGCCCGAGAAAGGCAGCACCGTGCTGGTGGTGACCTTTATCGCGCTGCTGGAGCTGGCCAAGGAAACCTTGATCGAGATCACCCAGGCCGAAGCCTTTGCGCCCATCTATGTGCGGCTGTCGTACACACCCGTCTGAGCCGCTCCAGGCCTGACCCTGCTGCCGCCCAAGCCCCTTATTTCCCTGCCTTTATTCCAACGGAGACCACCATGCCGCATCTCGTCATCGAATACACCAACAACCTCGAGAACTTCCCCGAAGCCCATCTGCTCGATGCCCTCAACGCTGCGGTGATCGCCAGCGGCCAGGTGCAAAACGAGCAGGACCTCAAGAGCCGCGTCGTGCGCACCGAGCAGTTCGTCATTGGCGCCGACCCCACCGCGCTGCGCGGCTTTGTGCATGCCGAGCTGCGCCTGCTGGCCGGCCGCACGCCCGAGGCCAAGCGCGACCTGTCCGACCGCATCGCCGCCGTGCTGCGCGAGTTCACGCCCCACCCCGAGGGCATGCTGGTGCAGCTGAGCGTGGACATTGTCGACATGGACCGGGGCGCTTACTACAAGGGCTCGCTGTAAGCAGCGTTCAGCGGCCGCCGCATTCGCGGCCCCCTACATACAAGGCCTGCCGACTCTTGCGAGAGGGCAGGCCTTTTTCATTGCGGGCCGAGGCGAAGATGCGGCGCTCAGTGCTCCACAGGCATCTGGCCCTTGTCCCTCTCGATGCGGATCTTGCGCATCACGCCATCGGTGGCCTCGGTGACGGCAAACTGCCAGCCGTCGATCACCACCACATCGCCCTGCCGGGGCAGCGCCCCATTGAACTCGGTGAGCAGACCGCCCAAGGTGGTGAAGGCATCGGCAGACGAGACCAGCTCATTGGAGCCCAGCAGCTGCTGCACCATGTGCACATCGGCCGCGCCGCTGGCCATCCAGGTGTCGGGCTCGCCGTCCACCGGCTGGATCGTGAAGCTCTCGTCCTCGTCGGGGAACTCGCCGGCAATCGCTTCGAGCACATCGACCGGCGTCACGACGCCGCTCATCACATGGAACTCGTTGATGACGATGACCATATGGCCCTTGGACTGGCGCAGGTCATTGATCAGCGCGATCACGCCAGCGCCTTCGGGCACCATCAGCGGCTTGCGGATGGTGGCCGGCTGGATGGCGCCATGCTGCATCAGGTCCATCAGCATGTCCTTGGCACGCGCCACACCCTGGAGCTGGTCCACCTGGCCCATGCACACCGGCAAGTGGCTGTGCGGGTTGTCGTTGAGCGAACGCTGGATGGCCTCGGCATCGTCGCTCAGGTCCACCCAGTCCACATCCGAGACCGGGGTCATGATCGAGCGCACCTTGCGGTCACCCAGCGACAGCACGCCGCTGACCATGATGCGCTCTTCCGGCGCAAAGGTCAGCTCGGCCTCGGCAGCGCCCGGGTCGTCCTGCGCATGCTCGGTCTGGTCATTGCCGCTGCGGCCGGCCATCAAGGACAGCACTTTCATCGCCGTGCGCTCGCGCAGCGGCACGCGCTGCTCATGGCGGATCGCGTTGCGCGAGGACACCTGGTTGAAGGTCTCGATCAGGATCGAGAATCCAATGGCGGCGTACAGATAACCCTTGGGCACATGGAAGCCCAGGCCTTCGGCCACCAGGCTGAAGCCGATCATCAGCAGGAAGCTCAGGCAGAGGATGACAATGGTCGGGTGTGCATTGACAAAGCGGGTCAGCGGCTTGGAGGCAAACAGCATCACACCGATCGAGATGACGACCGCCGCCATCATCACGCCCAGGTTGTTGACCATGCCGACGGCGGTGATCACCGCATCGAGCGAGAAAACCGCATCGAGCACCACGATCTGCGCGACCACGGCCGAAAAGCTGGCGTAGACCGTGCTGCTCGACTTGCTCAGGCTCACGCCTTCCATGCGCTCATGCAGCTCGGTCGTGGCCTTGAACAGCAGGAACAGACCGCCCAGCAGCAAGATCAGGTCGCGCCCCGAAAAACTGAGCGGCCCGACGGAAAACAGCGGTTGCGTGAGGGTCACCAGCCAGGAGATGGCGGTGAGCAGACCCAGGCGCATCACCAGGGCCAGGGACAGGCCGATGACACGTGCCTTGTCCCGCTGGTGGGGCGGCAACTTGTCGGCAAGGATCGCGATAAAGATGAGATTGTCTATGCCCAGAACGATCTCGAGCACCACCAGGGTAATGAGACCAATCCAGATCTGCGGGTCCGAGAGCAGCTCGATCATGCGGCGCTCCCTTCAACGGGCAGAGACACCGTCAGCGGTGTACTGGGGCAAGAACTAAAGGACAGCGACAAGGTGGTCGCGCACGGGAGAGGCTCAGGGTCCGGGTTGTCGGGCATAAAATCCGAAGGGTTGCTAAACAGCCTCCATCCTAACGTGCGGCACAAAAACCCTTGGAGTCTGGCCCATTCGTCACGGGAGCGACATGCTGCACAAGCCCCTATCTTGAACGCTCAGCCCTTATGCCTTCTTCTTTGACCGATGAAGATTTGCTCGCGATGGAACAGCGCTTGGCAGCCACGCAAGCAGCGCCATGGACTTCTTATGTTGAAGGTGACCCGTCCGTATTAGCGTTGACACCTTGGACTTACCCAAAGGGATAAGCAAGATGGAGTCTAGGACTAAGCGGACGCAGAGCGATTACACGCTGGCTTTTAAGCTGGCCGTTGTCGAGCAGGTAG